>JBGSTN010000335.1:0-5692 GCA_041736455.1 Burkholderiaceae bacterium
TCCGTCCGCAGTAGCGAAACGGGATGAGATAGCCGCGTATTAGCGCTCAATTTCCGCCCAAAACCGTTCGAATATTGTTCAACGAACATTTTCTAATGTCTGCATGCCGAAAAAGGCAAAGTTGTGCGGACGTTCCCTAGCGAAATCAGGGTGGCGGAAACAAGTATGGCTACCAGTCCCTCGGTGCCAGACTCGCTGTCGTCTCAGTAGATCCGACAATCTTAATCCTTCAGTGGGCAGTGACCGCTCAAAACGTGTTCGACGACGCGTCCACTTCGAAGACCGGACTGTTTGACGAAGTAAGCGCCCTCGTTGAGCGACCCTCACTCATCCATCGACGTCGTGAACGAATTCCAACACGACACCAGGCACCGCGCAGCGCCGCAATTCGACAAATTCGCGAAATTTGTCAGGGCTGAGGGGCCGGCTGAACCAGTAACCCTGCATCTCGTCGCAGCCGCTTTCGCGCAGAAACAGCGCCTGGGCCTGCGTCTCTACGCCTTCTGCGATCGTGCGCAGCCCGAGGCTACCGGCAAGGTTGATAATGGCCGTGACGATCGCGCGATCTTCGCCGCTTTCGGTCACACCGCTGACGAATGACCGGTCGATCTTCAGCTTGTAGACTTTGAAACGCTTCAAGTAGCTTAGCGACGAGTAGGCGGTGCCGAAATCGTCGATCGACATCAGCACGCCGCACGCGTGCAACTCGTTCATGATGCTCACCGCCGCTGTCGGGTTGTCGGAGGTCACGCTCTCGGTGAGTTCGAGTTCTAGCCACTCGGGTGCGACGCCCACTTCGTCCAGGATGCGGGTCACCATCCTGGCCAGGTGTGGCTGCCTGAACTGCACCGCTGAGAGGTTCACCGATACCGTCAGCGGCGCCATGCCGTCGTCCATCCATGCCCGCAGCTGCTGCATGGCCGTTCGCAGCACCCATTCGCCGATTGACACGATCAGACCGCTATTTTCGGCAATCGGAATGAACTCGCCCGGCGATACCGCCCCGAGCTCCGGGTGCTGCCAACGCAGCAAGGCCTCGGCGCCGACGATGCGCTGCCCGTCAATCGACATCTGCGGTTGGTATTGCAGGCTGAGTTGCTCGCGTTCCAGCGCCCGCCGTAGCGCGTTCTCCAGCAACAGCAGTCGTGCCGACTGTGCCTGGATCTCGGCCGTATAGAAGCAGAACTGGTTGCGTCCCGCCTGCTTGGCCCGGTACATCGCCGCATCGGCCGACTGTGCCAGCGCGCTGAAGTCGGTGCCGTCCGCCGGGTACACCGCGATGCCCATCGACGGGGTGAGGGTCAACTCGTGGCGCTCGATGCAATAGGGCTGCGCAGCGAGCTTCAGCAGCTTCTGCGCCACATGCGCGGCGCCCGCCGCGTCGGTATCGGGCAGCAACAAAACGAACTCGTCGCCGCCGGTGCGCGACAGTGTGTCTTGCTTGCGCAACGAACCTTGAAAGCGTGCGGCCAATGCCACCAGCACACTGTCGCCGACGGCATGACCAAGCGAGTCGTTGATATGCTTGAAGTGATCGAGATCGATATAGATCAAGGTCAACGGTGAATCACTGCGGCGCACCCGCCGCAGTGCCTGCGTCGCGCGCTCGGCCAATAGGGCTCGGTTCGGCAGGCCCGTCAACGAGTCGTAATGGGCCAATTGGCGAACCTGCTCTTCCGCCTCCTTGGCTTCAGTGATGTCGCTGAAGGAGGCGATGTAGTTCATCGGGTTGCCCGCCTCGTCATTGAGGCGGCTGATCGACGTCGATTGCAGGTAGACGGTGCCGTCCTTGCGACGGTTCCAGATTTCGCCGGCCCAATGGGATTGCACGTTGAGCGCGCCCCACATCGCCTGGTAGAAGGCCGGGTCCTGTTGGCCGGAACTTAGCAATCGGGGGTTCATGCCGATCGCTTCGGCTTCAGTGTAGCCGCTGATGTCGGTGAAAGCCTGGTTGACCTTGACGATGTTGGCCAGACAGTCAGTGATGATCATCCCTTCCTTGCTTTGCTCCACTGCCTTGGCAATCAACAGTTTCTCAGCAAGAGCCACCCTTTCCGCGCTTTCGGCCAGCTTGCGTTCACTGATATTCACATGCATGACGATGACGCCCTCGATCACCCCGCCCGACAGGCCTGAATACAGAGGTGCGACCGACATGCGGAACCAGCGTTGTTCGGTCGGCGAGTGGCAGGAATACTCCAGCGATGTGCGCTCCTCCTGGCCACTGAGCACCGCACGGATGCAAGCCCCGGCACGGGCCGCATCGTTAGCGGCTGCCGGGTCGGTCACGAGGTCACAGTCGCTCAGGTAGCTGCGGCCGACACCATAATAATCTCCGGGCATACCGTTGGACTGCGCGAAACGCTTCCAGGCCTCGTTCACGGAAATGATGACACCGCACTCATCGAGCAAGGCCACATGGGCGGGCAGCGAGGCCAGTACCATGCGCAGGCGCTCTGCGCTGCGGCTCTGCTCATCCACGATTTCGAGCAATTCGCGGCGCCCCTGGATCGCCGCTTCGCCGATGCGCTGCCGGGTCAGGTCGGTGGCCACCATGCACAGCGTGTCGGGCATGCCGTCGACGGCGAAGCGGTTGACGGTCAGCAAGGTAGGAATGCACAGCCCATCGGCAGTGAGCAGGTCGAGCTCGGCCGATTGTTGACGCTGGCCCGTCAGCAACCGAGCCAACACGGCCTTCCCTTCTGGCACCAGGTAGTCGCTGATCAATGAACCGATCACTTGCTGTAGCGGGCGCTGCAGCATGGCTGCAAAGCGCAGGTTGGCATAGGTCACAACGCCGTCGTGCGTCAGCGTCAGCGCGCCCTCGCCCATCTCGATCAGCAGACGGTAAGAGCGTTCGGCAACGTTGAGGGGGAACAACTCCCTGCCATTCAAAGCATGGATACGCAGCGCATCGACGTTCTCGTTGCTAACTGCGCGTAGCGCCTCTTCGGCGCGCGCGAGCTTGCAATGCAATTCCTGGTTTTCAACCACCAGATTGTCATGCTGCAGCCCCATGCGCCGCATCGCTGCCCGCAGCAACGCGAGCGGATCAAACGAATTCATCGGCGCTGCCCATCAGCCTCGAGGCAGCAAGTCGAGCCCGACCAGCACCCTTTCGGTGGCCGACATCTCACCGATCACCATCCGCAGCGGCGCCGGGAGTTGCTCGATCAGCGCCGGCACAGCAACGATCTGTTCGCCCTCGGCGAGTTGCGGTTGCTGGAGGAGGTCGATGACCTCCAGCCGGTAGTGGCCCTTCAGTTGTTCGGCACAAATGCGCCGCACGGTCTGCACCGCGTACAGTGCCTGCGGCGACTGGCCCACAACGTAAAGCCGCAGGACAAACTTGCCTTTGCAATCGCGGCAGGTTGCACATGTCTGGCAGCTCATCGGGCCTCCGACAGGCGACTGCGGGATTTGTCGCACCGATCCTGCAACGGCAGATCCCTACTTGCCCTAGCGTGATTGATCACCGACTGCGTCACAGTCTCCCGGGCTGTGAATGCTACGAGCGGCGCGCCGCCCCCCTGAAACTGCGGGCCAAGTACGGCTTGGCTGAACCCAGAACTGCCGCACACCATTTTCGGCGGGCCTTGCGGCAATCCGCGGCCTACACGTTCGTCCAGGCGCGGAATGCCGATGCCGGATTCGGCAAGGAAGGTCAGACGTTTCATGGTTACATCAGGTGGTTGGTACGGGAAGCAAAGCGGGACGCTCCGGACCATGTGACATTGCAACTCGTGTTATCTGCATGCGATCTAAGAAGAAGCGCGTCAAAACGTGCTCAAACAGGCGGTGTTGATGATTACGCCACGCGGATTACCGACGCCGGGGCATCGCAGGGCTCGAAGGATAACGATCGACATCGGTGTCCTTGCTGGCACGTGGCAATCAGGACGCGCGTTCCAACACGGATCAACCCCCGTTTCGATGCGCTGTTCAAGGCATTTGCCCTCCGCAGTTTGTACACACTACGTTCGGGCGTGATGGACCTGCAGTTGAGCGGCGTGCCAGCCCCTGGAGGTCCTGCTCATGAGTCGCGCTGTCGACAGCAATCTGGCCGGGGTGACGCCCGCGCTTCGTAAAACAAACGGTAGAGCCTTCGGCGAGTTCTTTCGCTATCACGGCGTATTGGCGCCCGGTGTGAGGCTGTTCCGTGGCATCAGCTTTCATGGCAAGGCCCTATGCGTCACGCTGGCCTTCGCCATCCCACTGATCATGACGCTTGCCATCGTGTGGTCTGGCACAGAAGATCAAGTCGCGACTGCGCGCTCAGAACGACAAGGGCTGACCTACGTTCGGCCGCTGCTCGATCTCATCAGGATCGGCCAGGACCGACGGCGTGTTGCAGCATCTAATGCCCCTGACCTTGCACGTCTCCAGGAGGCGGTCAAGAGTAGCTTCGTGGACGTCCAGGCCAAGCACGACGAGCTTGGCCTGGAATTCGAAGATGACAAGGCGTTCGGCCCGCTCCTCGCGGCACACCAGGCCCTCCAGCAGCATGCCGTTGCTGCCACCCCCGACGAAACCTTCAAGGCCCACAGCGACTTCATCACGACCGCGCTTGATCTGGTGAGCCAGATTGCCGATGGCTCGCAACTTGCGCTCGACCCGGACCTCGACACCTATCACATGATGAACATGTCGGTGCTTCGCGGGCCGCTGCAATACGAAAATACGTCGAAGCTGCACGGATTGGGGGGACTCATCCTCGCCTCCAACGAACTGACGCCGCAACGACGCGATTGGATGAGTCGGTGGGACGCGGTTCATGACTTTCTCGACAAGGATGTCGAGAACTCGTACCAGGAGGGGATCGAGCGAACGCCAGAGGTCGCACACCTCTTCGATATGAAGGGTACCGACGTCGCGTCCGAGGCGTTTCGCGAGGCGATTGGCAAGCAAGTGATGGACACATCGCCTGCGGGCGATGCCGAGCGCTTTTTCGTCTTGGGCAAAACGGCCGTCGACAAGCAGTTCGTTCTGACGAAGCTTGTCATGGATCGACTGGATGAACGCCTGCAGGCTCGTATCGACCGGCTTCAGACCAAGTTGTATCTCCAACTCGGCATTGCCATGGCATTCATCGCCCTGGCTGCCTACCTGATGCTGGCGTTCTACAAGGTGATGATGGGCGGTTTACGTGAGGTGTCTGGCCATCTGAAAGAGATCACTGAAGGGAACTTGACGACGGTACCTCAACCGTGGGGCCGTGACGAGGCGGCTTCGCTGATGCTGGACTTGCGCCAGATGCAACTGTCCTTGCGGCGCATGGTCACGCGCGTACGTCATTCAAGCGACGAGATCGTGCACAGTAGCAGTGAGATCGCCAGTAGCGCGATGGACCTGTCGGCCCGAACGGAACAGGCTGCTGCCAATCTGGAGGAAACTGCGACGTCGATGGAAGAGATCTCATCGACAGTCAAGCGCTCCGCTGATAACACCCTGGAAGCGTCGCGGGTCGCCGGGCACAACGCGGAAGTTGCGGCGACAGGCGGGCAAGCCATGCGCGAAGTGGTCGCAACCATGGAGGGTATTCGTCAATCGTCGGCACGGATCAGCGAGATCATCGGCACCATTGATGCGATCGCCTTCCAGACGAATATCCTTGCGCTCAACGCCGCGGTCGAAGCGGCGCGCGCCGGCGAATCCGGACGCGGCTTTGCGGTCGTTGCCAGTGAGGTGCGCA
>JBGSTN010000344.1:0-2086 GCA_041736455.1 Burkholderiaceae bacterium
AGCGACTCGCGCAGCTCGTCCTCCCAACGCCGCGCCGCTCCGACCAGGCGCGCTTCGATGTCGGCGGCATCGTACTCGGGGATCTCGCCCGGGTTGGTCCGGACGATGATGAGGATCCGCGCCAGCACCGACTCGCCCAGATGGACGTTGAAATCGGTGCTGATGCCGTTGAGCTGCTCCATCAGGATTCTCTGCCAGCGCTGGCGCAGTTCCGTGTGGTAATTCTCGCGCGGCGAATAGATCAGGCAGCTGAGAAAGCGTTCGAACGGATCACGGCGCACGAACAGGCGCAGCCGCTGGCGATCGCCCAGATGCAGGATGCTCATCGCGGTCGCCGCCAGTTCGCTTTCGTCGATCTGGAACAGTTCGTCCCTGGGATAGGTTTCGAGGATGTTCAGGAATGCCTTGCCCGCGTGTCCGTGCGGATTCAGGCCGGATTGCGCGAGCACGTGGCGGATCTTGCGTCGCAGCAGCGGGACCTCGGTGGGCCGCGTGCTGTAGGCCACCGATGAAAAGAGGCCGAGAAAGCGATGTTCACCGCAGACTTCACCGCTGGCATCGAATCGCTTCACGGCAACGTAGTCGAGATAGCCGGGGCGATGAACCGTCGATCGCGAATTCGATTTGGTGATGACGAGCAGTTCGGGCCGACGCGCGTAGCTGCGAAGATTCGAGGGCAATGCGGCGAAGCTGACGGCGACCTTCTGCGCGTTGCTTTCGCGCAGGATGCCCAGGCCGGAGTTCGGCACGATACGCAGCATGTCGTCGCCGCGCTCCACCGTCAGCTCATGGCACCGATAGCCGAGGAACGCGAAGTTGTTGTTCACCAGCCAGCTCAGGAACGCGATCCCTTCCTCGAGTTCGCCCGCGGGAAGATCGGGCGGATTCGATTGCGTGCTGGCGATGACCTCGTTCATGCGGGCACGCATCGCCGGCCAGTCCTGCACCGCACTGCGCACATCATCGAGCACCCGATCGATGCCGTCCTCGATCGCCTTCATCGCGGCGGCGTCGGTGATTCGATCGATCTCCAGGTGCAGGAACGACTCGCTCACGGCCGCCGGCTGATCGCCATCGGCGAGCGACTGCAGCGTGCCGTCGGCGCTGCGGACCACCGCGATGATCGGATGCACGATCAGATGCAGGGTTCGTCCCTGGCGATTGACTTCCATCGTGACGGTGTCGACCAGGAAAGGCATGTCATCGTTGATGACTTCGATGATGGTGTGGGTCGATTGCCAGCCGTGCTCGTCGATGTTCGGGTTGTAGACGTGGATCTTCGCCTCACCCGGCTTGCGGCGGTGGGCCAGGTTCCAGTGCGCGAGCGCCGCGGCGTACAGATCGTCGCTGCGGCGATCGGCGATGTCCTCCGGCGCCATGTGACGGTAGTAGCGCGTGATGAACTCATGGAGCTGCGCCTGCCGTTCGGGCGGCAGGCGCCTGTCGGCGTGCTCCAGGATGTTCGACAGATGAGCGGTCGATTCGGACAGACTGACGGCAGCTTCGTTCATGCGAGTCCCGAGGTGACGCAGAGCAACCCTGCTTCGCCCTAGTCTAACAACAGGAAAAAGCCGGGTTCCCGATGACCCCGCTGGCGAACCGCGGAAAAGGCGGCATGCAAGCAACGGGCCAGCGGCATATGTGCCGGTTGTCTGGTGCTTATCGATCGATTCGTCGCTGCCCGCGCGGACAAGAATGGGTCTGTTCCCAGATGAAAGCGCCCATGCGCGTGTCCCCGATGAGTTCATTGCCCGTTGATGCGGCTGTACCTGCCGAGATTGGGACCACGCCATTCTCGGTTCAGTTGGATCTGAAGCACATGGTCCAGTTGCAGGACCAGTTGTTGTCTGCAGTCGCCGAACTCGAGCGGCTGGCGCTGCTGATCTCCCATGCGGGCGACGAGTTGATGAGCCGCTTCGCGCAGATCGCTCGGATCAGCGAGCAGATCGGTTCGGCCGACTTGCGCGGTGAGGTCTCGGCTGCCCTGATCGCGCTGCAGTTCCAGGATATGGCTGGCCAGCTGGTCCAGCACAGTACTGCCCGCATCCAGGCGGTCGCCGATCTGATCGGCGCCGCGTCGGACGGC
>JBGSTN010000386.1:0-10881 GCA_041736455.1 Burkholderiaceae bacterium
GCGATGCCGTGCAACTCTGCGCGGTACAGACGGCGTTCGCCCATGCGGCGACCTTTCCCGCCCGCCGAAGCGACTATGGCCCGGCGCTGACCGGACTGATCGAGACCGGGCTGGACATCGACGCACGGGCGCTGGTTGGCATCCTGCATCGCAGGGAAATCTTCGCGGGACGCATCGACGCATTGTTCGCCGACATCGACGTGATGTTATGGCCGGCGATGAACCGGGCTGCACCCCGGCTGGACGAGATGGCGCGCCAGGCACCCGACAGTCCCGAACGTTTCGCGCGGATCCGCTTCACCGCGCCGATCGACATGAGCCGCAGTCCGAGTCTGACTGTTCCGGCCGGCTTCACCGAAGGCGGCATGCCAGTTGGCGTCCAGGTCATCGGACGCTGCTTCGACGAGGCCCGCGTGCTCGCCGCAGGACATGCTTTCCAGCTGGCAACCGACTGGCATCTTCGGCGACCACCGCAGTAGGCGCCCATGGGCAGTAGACGACCCTGCGGCCTTCTCATACCAGCCGCAGGCGTTTCACCTGTATTCGCGGCTACTTGACCAGACCTTCCTCCTTCAAGGTCTGCTGAACCTTCAGACGTGCGCCGACACGACCCATGAATGCCTGGATATTCGGCCATTTGCCGAGGTCGATCTTCAGCGGGTTGGTCCAGTTCAGCGTCGTGAACAGGTACGCATCGGTGACGGTGAACTGGTCCCCCATCACGTATTGCTTGCCGGCCAGCGATTTTTCCAGCGGAGCCAGGCGCCGTTCGATCACGCCCATCTGCACTTCGCGCATCTCGGGTTTCATCGCCGGGTTGAACAGTGCACCCAGTTGCTTGTGCACTTCGGTCGCCGCGAAATTCAAGGCTTCCATCTGCCTGTAGCGCTCCATCGTGCCGGCCTTGGCGGCCAGGCCCGACTCGGGCTTCTGGTCGGCAAGGTACTGGCAGATCACGCCGACTTCGGTCAATACGGTGCCATCGTCGAGTTGCAGCGCAGGCACGTAACCTTTGGGGTTGACCTGCCAGAAGTCATCGCCGTTCTCGGTCTTCTTGTTCGGAATGTCGACCTTGACCAGATCGAGCTTGATACCGGCCTCGTTGGCCACGATATGAGGGGCCATCGAACAGGCGCCGGGCGAGTAATAGAGCTTCATGAGGTCTCCTGGGGGTTGGATTGGTGGGATTGATATCGCGCCGCGGCGATCTACAGCGCCGCGGCGGGATGCGTACCTTACTCCAACCGCTCGGAGCACCGTCCGATAGTGCCCTGGCAGGCATGGCGTTGCCGGTTTCTACTGCTTCGCACCCTCCGATACCCGGCGGGAAAGCGATACTGCGTAGGGTGCCGCACGCGCGAGCAGCATCGGATCGGTGGAGGGCTCGACGCCCTTGGGCAACACCACCGGATTGAACATGATGGCGACACAAGCACCCGTTGCGTCCGCAGCCACCGACTTGATCGTCAGTCGACCCAGATTGACCTTCTTGCGGCCTTCCGGCAACGGCGTCACCGCGCTGTCGATCTTGTCGCCAGCCTCGGCCAGCTGCAGATTGAAGTCGAACATCACCTCGCCCGCCGCCACGCGCTGGCGCAGATCCTGGATCAGGAAATCGGGGCCCTTCGCCTTGGCTTCGTCGTCGCTCAGACCCTGGGTACCACCCACCGGCTCGAACACCCACTTGCCGAACTGCCTGTCGCCGTTCGGCGCGACGAATCCGAAGGCATGGACGCCCCAGTAGTTGACCTTGCCGTACCCGGCAGGAACGGGCTGGCTCGCGAAATACTTGCCCTGCATCAGTACTTCCGGATTCGCGTCGACGAACGCCTTGACCTTCTCCGGATTCGGCTTGCCGGTCTGCGGATCAGGCAGCAACGACTCCAGTCGACCGAACAATTGCTCGGGACGGGCTGCGCCGAAGACGGGCGCCGAGATATTGCCCATCTGCCATTGTTCGCCGTTGGGCAATTCGAACTGCAGCGACATGTTGCGCTGGCTCTTCGTGTTGTCGGGCGCCTTGGGATTGCCACCGCCATTCGAAAAGCGCGCCACCACGGGAACCGGTTGGCCACTGAAGGCCGTCGCGCTCGAGATCGAGCGGCTCGCGACGCTGCCGACGAATTCGCCGACCGCACAGACGCCCTTTGCGCCGGAGCGACGATAGCCTGCGTGTTTGCCACCGACCCGCTCGAACATGTCGACCATCGCGCTCGGATCGACGTCCGCCGCGGTAGCTGGTCTTGGCGCGACCGTCGCCGACATGGTGACGACTGCTGCCGACACGACGGCGGGCAGAAGCAGCTGGCGAGTGGTGACTTTTGCATTCATGGGAGGGACTCCGCGGCATGGGTGGCGATGGATGATGAGGGCGAAAGAAGCAACTTGTTCAGCGTCTACGCAGGGAACAGGGTTTTGGATGCATTCGGCCATCACATGGCGTGCCGACCGCGGTACGGTGCACCGGCGGTCGCACGGCCTTTCCGCATTGGCGTAGGATTTGCACCGAACTAGAGGAGGCATCGATCACATGACGCATGATCCGGTCGACGTACTGATCATCGGCGCTGGCGCCGCAGGCGCGGCGTTCGCCTGGAGCATGGCCGACACGCGCATGCGCATCCTCTGCCTGGAGCAGGGCGACTGGATGAACCCGTCGCAATATCCGAGCACCGGCCTCGATAGCGAACTGCGCCTGCTCGGCGAATTCAGCTCGAACCCGAACGTGCGCGGCCGCACTACCGATTACCCGGTGAACAACGACGACTCGCCGATCACCATCGCCAACTTCAATGGCGTGGGCGGCAGCACGGTCCTCTACGCCGCGCATTTCCCGCGATTTCATCCGAGTGACTTCCGGGTGCGCCAGTGCGACGGCGTCGGCGACGACTGGCCGATCGACTACCGGACCCTCGAACCGTACTACGCATTGAACGATCGCATGATGGGTATTTCGGGCCTGGCAGGGGATCCGGCCTATCCGGATCACGAGTTGCCGTTGCCGCCGGTGCCGCTTGGCCGCTCGGGTGAAACCATGGCGCGCGGCTTCAACCACCTCGGCTGGCACTGGTGGCCGTCCGACAGCGCCGTCGTCACCGAGCCCTACGAGGGTCGCGACCGGTGCCTGAATCTCGGCCCCTGCACCAGCGGGTGCGCGCAAGGGGCCAAGGGCAGCACCGACATCACCTACTGGCCCGAGGCCATCCGCCGTGGCGTGCAACTGCGCACCCGCTGCCGCGTGCGCGAAATCACCGTGAACGAAGACGGCATGGCGAACGGTGTGATCTATTTCGATGCCGACGGCCAGGAACATTTCCAGCCGACCGAAGTCGTGGTGATGGCCTGCAACGGCATCGGTACGCCGCGCCTGTTGTTGAACTCGAAATCGGCGCGCTTTCCGAACGGACTCGCCAACAACAACGACCAGGTCGGGCGCCACCTGATGCTGCATCCATATGCGTGGGTGATGGGCCGCTTCGACGAACGACTCGATGGCCAGTTCGGGCCGTCGGGCTGCTGCATCTGGAGCCAGGAGTTCTATGAAACCGACATCACTCGGGGATTCGTGCGCGGCTATACGATGGAGATCGTGCGCGGCCGGGGCCCGCTGGTGACGGCGATGGGCGGATTGAACGCCGGCCATATTCCGTGGGGCGAGGGCTTCCATCACGCGTTCGGCCAGCACTTCGCCCATACCACCGGTATGGTCTGCATCTGTGAAGACCTGCCCGAGGCACACAACCGCGTGACGCTCGACACGATGCTGACCGATTCGAACGGCGTGCCGGCGCCGAGGATCCATTACACGATCAGCGAGAACAGCCAGCGCATGCTCGAACATGCCGTGGCCCGGTCGACCGAGGTTCTGCATGCCGCGGGTGCGACCTACGTCCATCACGAGTCGCCCTGGAAGATGGCCGGCTGGCACAACATGGGCACCGCACGCATGGGCACCGATCCGACCACGTCGGTGGTGAACGAGTGGGGTCGTGCCCATGAAGTGCGCAACCTGTTCATCATCGACGGCAGCATCTTCACCACCTCGGGTGGCGTGAACCCGACGAGCACGATCCAGGCACTGGCCCTTTACATCGCCGACACGATGAAGCAGCGCCTGGCGACCTTGTTCGACTGACCCTTCCCGTCCGAGTTCAGCAACATGGCCGATCACACACCGCCTCTCCCTTCCACGGCGCATGTCGCAGCCGCGGGGCACGTCCCAACTATGGGGCATCGCCCATCGGCAACTCATGCCCCGCCCACGACGTATGCCCCGTTCAGCGTCGAGCAACAGGCGACGCTGGATGCCCTGGCGGACCTGCTCATTCCGGCATCGGACGACGGGTGCATGCCCTCGGCAAAGAGTCTGGCGCTGCTGGCCGATGGCCGACCGCTGACTGCACCGGAGCGCGCGCTGTTCGAACAGGGACTGGCCGACCTCGAAGCTCGCTCGAGTCGACTCCATGGCACAGCGTTCGCGCACCTGCCTGCTGCCGAAGCCATGGCGCTGGTCGATGCGCTGCGTCAGGAGCGATCTGCGTTTCTGCAGAGTTACATGGTCCAGATCGTCGGGCGCTATCTCGCGCATGAATCGGTGCTGCCGCTGATCGGGCTGCCCGTGCGCCCTCACTGGCCCGAAGGTCACGTGGTGGCGCCCGGCGACTGGTCATTGATCGACGTCGTCAGAAAGCGAGGGAAGATCTATCGGGAGGTGTAGGGCATCTTCAATACCTGGTCGACGTCGAGAACACATTGATCACGATCACACCGGCCACGATCAACGCCATGCCCACGAAAGCAGGGCCATCGAGCGTTTGACCGAAGAGCAGCCACCCGACCATCGAGATCAGCACGATGCCGATGCCTGACCAGATCGCGTATGCAATGCCGGCGGGGATCGCCGCAAGCGCCAGCGATAGGCAATAGAACGCCACACTGTAGCCAAGCACGGACCCGACACTTGGTGCGAGGCGGGTGAAGCCTTCGGCGGCCTTGAGGCAACTGGTGGCGAACACCTCGGCGACGATGGCGACCGTCAGCAGAAGATAGGCATGGTGCATGGCGCATCATCCTCGACGCCCCTGCCCGCGTCAAACGCCCGATTCGTTACGGCGGCTGCATTCCGCGATCCAGAGATCGCGCGGAAGACGGTAAAGGCAGTGCCGTCGCAAAGCATGACCTACCGGCAGCGCCGGATGCTCGAAGTCTTCCGCGTGATGCATGCCCAGCCGCTCCATCACGCGACGCGATCGTCGATTGTCGACCGCGGTGAAGGACACGATCTCGTGCATGCCAAGAACGGCAAAACCGATCTCGAGCGCTGCGCATGCCGCTTCGACGGCCAGGCCCTGATGCCAATGGTCGTGCGCGAGACGCCAGCCGATTTCCACGCAGGGTGAGAAAGGCAGTTCGAGCGCCGGCTCGTGCAGCCCGACGACCCCGATGAACTCGTGCGTCGTCTTCAGTTCGGCAGCCCAGAAACCCCAGCCGCGCCGAGCGATCAGGGTCTCGCAACGATCGGCCATTGCGTCGCTCTCGGTTCGCGTCAGCACGCCCGGGAAGTACGCCATGACACGCTGGTCGGCGCTCAGCGCCGCAAACGGCGGGCGATCGGAGGGCTGCCATTGCCGCATTCGCAGGCGCAACGTGTCGAATTCGATCGGTTCGACGCTCGGATCGCCAGGTGATTCGATCATTCGTTGCACCTCCCGGAATCGCACCCGTTGCGGTTTCGTTGAGTATGCTGCGCATGCCGGCTCGCGACGAAGCGGATTCATCGCAACAGGATCGCCGTACCCGCAACGTTGAAGGACCTGAGAACAGACTGGAGCGAACCATGAATGATCCACGGCAATATTGCATCGTGCTGACGACGACGGCAACCGCAGAACAGGCCGAATCGCTCGCCAAGAGAATCGTGACCGCAAGGCTGGGCGCCTGTGTGCAGGTTTCTCCGATCAAGAGCTACTACGTTTGGCAACAAGAGGCACGTGCCGATGCCGAATTTCTGCTGATGGTCAAAACGCGGACGGCGCAATATGCAGATCTCGAAAGCTTCATCCGAACGAATCACGACTACGAGACGCCGGAAATCGTGCAGGTACCCATTGCTGCCGGTCTGCCGGCGTATCTTTCATGGATCGACGGGGAAACCGGCGCATGACAAGTGCATGTCGCCAGGCATGTCGGCATACGGATGGGCCGACGGATCCGAAACCAGGCTACACGCCGAGGATGACGATTCGTACTCCGTCACCGTTGTCAGGTATTCACGGGTCAGGCGCACAGGCGGCCGAGACTATCTGAATGATCGAGACGAAGTTTCCAGTCGGGTTCCACGAGATTCACCCCGACGTCAGCTTGAATTTCCAGCTGAATCGCTGGTTCGGTTGGGTCGGCGAAGAAGCGATGCTCGACGAGATGCGGCGCGTTGCGCCGCGCATTCGCGACTATGCCGACTGGAAGCGGGAATTCGTTGCGCTTGCCGTTCAGGCCGAAGCGGGCGAGCACTTGCTACGTGCCGCCTTCTACTGGCGCGCGGCCGATTTCTTCATGATGCCGAAGGATGCCGACCGTTCTACCGCCAGGCATCGCTTCCTCGAACTGACCGATGAACTGTTCGCGCCGTTCGATGTCGTACGTCATCGGGTCCCCTATGCTCAGGGCAACCTATCAGGATCGCTCAATGCCCTGATGCTGAAGTCGGTCGTGCCGTCGGCCGACACCATCGTCTTCTTCGGCGGATTCGACAGTTACATCGAAGAGCTTCTTCCGTCGCTGAACTACTTGCGTGATGCAGGATTCGACGTGATCGCCTTCGAAGGTCCTGGCCAGGGTTCCACGCTCCATGATGGCAATCTGCCGATGACGCCGGACTGGGCCGGGCCACTTGGCGTGATCCTCGATCATTTCCGCCTGCAATCGTGCACGCTGGTCGGCTTGTCACTGGGTGGATGCCTGGCCCTCCGGGCAGCGGCCGAAGAACCGCGCGTCCAGCGCGTGGTCGCTTATGACGTTCTCACCGACTTCCTTGCCGTGAGCCTGCGGCAAACGCCCGTGCTCGTGCGCGTCTTACTCCGCGGCCTGCTGCAGACGAGAGCTGCCGCAGCAGTGAATCTCCTGGCGCGCGTCGCCGCCCGTCGCAGCCCGGTCCTGCAGTGGGGATTGGCACAGGGAATGAATGTCACAGGCACTCGTACGCCCTACTCGTTCCTCCGCGAAGTGAAGCGATATCGGACGACAGACATTTCCCACCGGGTCGCCCAGGACGTCCTGTTGATGGCAGGTGCCGACGATCACTTCGTTCCGGTCGCGCAACTGACGGACCAATTGCGGACACTGACCACCGCGCGCTCGACAACCGCGCGCCTGTTCACCCCGCACGAAAGTGCCTCGAGCCACTGCCAGGTCGGCAATTACCGGTTGGCGCTGGATGTCATCGTCGACTGGCTACGCGCAATGCGGCTCGAAGATGCTCACGACGGCAGGATGTCGAAGTGCATCACGTCTTCGCGTGCACCGAGCTTCGTGTACAACGCAACTGCTGCGTCATCACCGTAGTCCGCCTGGACGAAGATGACATCGATGTTCCGCTGTCGCGCTTCGCGCTTCAACGTTTCGATGAGGCCCGTCGCTACGCCTCGTCGACGGTGTGATTCGACGACGGCCAGATCGTAGATGTAGAACTCGCTGCACGGCTGTTCGAATTTGCGCAGCACGTAGCCAGCGAGCCCGCCGACGATCATGGATCCGTCGAACGAAGCGATCGCCACGAAGTCGCGACTTGCAAGCAGATCGTGAAGATACCGATCGTCGGGCTGGTTGGTGCAGTACCTTGCCTTGTCTTCGAAAGCCTCGCCGAACAGATCGAGCATTGCACGCATGATGTCGATGCAATCGGCGTCGAGCAACCGGATCGATGCGCGACTGTTCATGACCGTGGGTCGTCGATCGTTTCGGGGATCGGCATCGGCGCAGAAGCGATCTCATCGTAACCTTTGCCAAGGAACTGAATCAGGCAGAAGCCGTTGCCGAACGGATCAGCCATTGGCGCCAGCTTTCCCCAGGCGTTCGATTGCACCGGCGACTCGAGTACTGCACCCGCGTTGCATGCCCGCCGGACATCCGCTTCGACGTCGTCGACGACGATGTCCAGGTGCACAGGCGTCCAGTGCCGACGATAGTCGCGGACCTGGTCCAAACGGATCGACGCCCGGCTGCCCGCATCCTTGACCAGAAGATAGATCGCGACCGACCCACCCAGCATCTCGATGCAACCTGTTCCGAAGCGGCGCCCGATCTTCAAGTCGAAGGCGCTGGCGTAGAAGAGCATGGCGCGATCCAGATCGTCGACGTCGATGTTCACCAACAGATTCATCAGGCGGACTCCTTGCGTGTTGCGTGTTGCGTGTTGCGTGTTGCGTGTTGCGCGCCCGGCGCCGGCGCCTGGTGCTTCATGCGGACAGCGTGCAGCTCAGTCGGACACCGTGATCTCGATACGCTCCTTGCCACGCCCGACGTTCTGGCGGCGCAGTCGAATGGTTCCGACCTCGTCGGTCCGGCGTAGATGCGTACCGCCACAAGGCACGCGTGAGAACCCTTCGATCTCCCAATAGCGGCGTTCGGTGGCGATATCTTCGAAATCGCTGGTGATCGGCTGTGCCGCGGCGACGATCGCGTTCGCTTCGTCTGCGATCGCGGGCAGCAATGCGGTGACGGGCGCGTCGCAGGCGAAGTCGATGCGCGATTTCTGCGGCGCGATATGCGCGCCGATCTTCTTCGCCCGTGGAATTCGGCGACAGACGATCTCGAGCACGAGTTCGGCAGCGAAGTGAAGGCGCATGAGCCGATAGCGTCGGACCCAGTCGATGACGATCGTCACTTCCTGCCCGACGATCAGTCCATGCGCCTCGGGCAGGGTGTACCGAATGACAGGTCCGTCACGATGAGCGTCGAGAACGGGGATACCTTCGATGGTGCCCTGGTCGCTTTCCTGGCCGCCCGAGAAGGCGAAGAACACTGTCGACACCAGCGTGACACGCTGGCCCGCGACCGATTCGACGGTAGTGACGTGGCGGGTCTCGTAAGGATCGGCCCAGAAGACTTTGCGTGTCATGCCGGAAGCAGCGCCCACTCGGCCGCCTTGCGGGCATGAATGCTGGTCGTGTCGAACAAGGGCACCGTTGCATCGCTCTGATCGACGAGCAACGATATTTCCGTGCAACCGAGAATGATCGCCTGGGCGCCGTCGTCCACCAGTCGGGCCATCACGTGTCGATAACGAGCGCGGGACTCCGGCAAGACTTGCCCGAGGCAAAGCTCCTCGTAGATGATACGGTGCACGATCTCGCGCTCTTCCGGTTCCGGGATCAGCACGCCGAGTCCGTGAACTTCGCGCAGCCGGTCCCGGTAGAAATCCTGTTCCATCGTGAAGCGCGTGCCGAGCAGACCGACCTTCGTGAACCCGGCGGCCTTGATCTCGATGGCAGTTGGATCAGCGATGTGGAACAGCGGGATGGTGACCGCGGATTCTATTCTCGATGCGACCTTGTGCATCGTGTTCGTGCAGAGAACGATGAAATCCGCGCCTGCCGACTGCAGCGAACGGGCTGCGTCGGCCAGCAGATCGCCAGCGGCTTCCCAATCGGCAGCCTGTTGCAGCCTCTCGATCTCGTGGAAGTCGACGCTGTAGAGAACAAGCCTGGCCGAATGCAGGCCACCGAGTCGCGCCCTGACCGTTTCGTTGATCTGCTTGTAGTAGGGCAAGGTGGACTCCCAACTCATGCCACCGAGCAGACCGATCACCCTCATTGCGATACCTGTGCCGATGAGAAGCGCGCATCGACGTAGACCCAGGCCTGTTTGCCCGACGACAGGGTCGCGGCAACACGCCGGTAGGCATCGACTTCATAGCGATCGGCACGTTCGAGTTCGTCGGCGCTGACCTCGAACACCGTGCCCCCCACCCGATCTTCCGGTTTGCCACTGAACTTCACGATCGGATGATGTGTCTTGCCGCTCGTTGCGATGACCTGCGGGTCTTCGATCAACACCATCGCCTGTTCGAAACCGACGAGATGATCCAGGTTGCCCTCGAGCAGACGTCCGAAAGTCGATAGCTGGACGTCTTCCTGTCGCAGGGTTCCGTATGAGAAGAGCAATGGCATGTGTTTGCGCTGTCGAGTCGTTCAGTCCGTATTCTGACCGATTCGCCACAGAACGCCCGAGGGATCGGCCAGGCAGAAATCCCTCATCCGCCAGGGCTGTACTTCGATTTCGCCAAACTTCACGCCGTACTTCGACACGACACCGGAGTCGTGAACATGGCGCCACCACGCATCGACATCGGCAACCAGGATGTGCATCATGAAATTCTCGGCGAGCGACTCCGCACAAAAATCCTGCAGCAGGAAGCTTGCCTGGCCGAAATGGAAATAGGCCACCCCACCGCCCTCGGATGCCATCGTAAAACCGAGGTCCTGGTAGAACTGCTTGGAGACTTCGAAGTCCCTGGCGGGAATGAATGCCTTGATTTCGGTAACGTGAAGTCCGGCCATTGCCGCCTCCCGCAATGTTCGACGAAAGGGAACATTCGCTCGCTTCGCGCCACGACCGGCGACCTTGCCGGATCGCCTGCCCGATACATGGCCACAAAGTGTCGCCCACCGCGGATCTGCTCGTCAAACCCTCCGATGCCGTGGCATCGGCACCGTCGGACCGCGAGGACCTGCGGAGTTCAACGAGCGGAATGAACCTGATCGTAGCCGGGTCTAAGGCTCGCCAATGCGATCGACTCGCTATCCACGGGGATCCTTTCAGGCCTGTCGCGCCGTGGGGCAAGGCCGCATCATGCGCCGTTTGCCGGCGCGGCGCCGATGCGCG
>JBGSTN010000397.1:0-22290 GCA_041736455.1 Burkholderiaceae bacterium
ACAGGCCTTGGCCGAGGCAGACTTCCTCTATGTCGCTCCGGACAACCAGACTCTGCACTTCAAGCACGGTCTGACGCGCGACGCGGTATACGAGTCGATCGGAATGCGCGATCGGCAGCGCTTGCATGCGGCATTTCGCCAACTGCTCGAAACGGACGAGTCGGATGCTGACCGCAGCGGACAGGCCGAGGCCCTGGCGTATCACTGCCGAGGCGCCGGGCAGTGGGAACATGCGGCCCGCCATGCCGAAAGGGCGGGAGATCGAGCGTCCGCAGCCTTCGCGCTCGACAGCGCGCGCAAGTGGTATCTCGCCGCGATGGAATCGCTCGACCGTGTCGCCAACCGCGGGCGAGAGATGTCGCTGAACTGGTGCCTGTTGAGCAACAAGCTCGGCATGACCTGCATCTTCGATCCGCTGAGTCAGGGCAACGATGCGGGCCCGTTCGAGAAAGCCGTGGCCATGGCGCGCACCCTCGACAACAAGGTTGCGCTGGCGCGTGCGGTCTACTGGTTGGGCTACATGCACTTCGCGTTCGGTCGCTTGAGGGAGAGCGAGCTGCAACTGCTGACGGCGCGCACCATGGCCGAAGACCTGGCCGACCTGCATCTCATCGCGCAGGTCGACGCGACCCTGGCCGAAGTCCTGGCGGCGGCCTCCCGCTACGACGAAGCGCTGCAACTGTTCGATGTGGCACTGATCGAGCGGCAACGGCTCAGGAAGCCGGGCCGCACCATGTCCATCGGATCGGCGTACCTGTTGACCTGCAAAGGCAGGGTGCTCGCCGATCGAGGCGAGTTCGAATCCGCGCATCGATGTTTCGACGAAGCGTCGTCCTTTCTGAGTGGCACGACGCATCCAGTGGCCAACTCGGTACGCAACTCGGTGGCCGTCGCTCTGGTCTGGCAAGGTCGTTGGCAGGAGGCAGAGCAGATTGCCACCGAGACCGCGCGGATCGCGGAGAACACCCGAGGGCTCCTGCTGCTGGTGGTCAGCCGGACCGTTGCAGGCTATGCACGCTGGATCAGTACCGGGGAGCGCCTCCATCTCGATCAGGCGGCCGATGCCGTCAAATGGATGGACGCGAGGCGAGGGCGGTTGTACAGCTCGATGCACCACGGCCTGCTGGTCGATGCGTACGCCAGCCTGGGCGACCGGATCCGTGCGCGCCAGCATGCCGCTCACGTGTTGCGGCGCAGTCGCGAAGGCGATCGGATGGGCGAGGCGATTTCATGCCGCGCGCTTGCGCGGCTTGCCGTGGGCGAGGGTGACGCGCACTTGGCAAGCCGATGGCTGGACACGGCAGAGCGTTCGGCCGAGTTGCGTGGCAGTCGACGAGAGATTGCACTGAACGACGTGGCCAGAGCGGATCTGCTGCAGTGGCAGGGCGAAAATGCTGCCGCGGCAGATCTCAGGAACAAGGCTCATGTGCTGCTCGTCGACATGGGCATGCACTGGCATGCGAGGCGGGTGCCGGCCTGACGGATCGACAGCTAGGCACATCCGATCGCCGGACGATCGAGCATGTCTCGATCTTGTTGCGCAGGAGTACGAATCACCGGGTGACCGCTGCGGTGGACGTCTTGGACGAAAGATAAGTTGCCGCGCTCAACGCCATCAGGCCAGCCCAAGTCGAATCGATATCCGGCAGGAGCAGGTTGGCGAATGCCTGCCAGAGGAAGTAGAGCATCAGCCCGATCGAAACGACGAACGCCTGAAACCGGGCAACGGAAACCTGCCCGGTGCGGTCCCTCAGCACGGCTGGAAACCAGGCTTCGCGAGGGTCCATTTGCAGTGAACGTTCTTCCTTGAGTGCCGCCGAAAGAATGCTCGTGCCGGCGCTTACGCCGATGAAGAGCAGCACCTGCTCCGAAAGGATCGGCAATTGTCCGGTGACGATTCCGATGTACGAGGCAGCGACCATCACGGCGAGAAACCAGCCGAGCAACTGGCTCTTGCTGAAACTCCAGGGTGTGCTCTTCATCGCGTCGCCCGGATCCGGAGCCCCGCCCAGACTGTACTGTGCTTCCATGAGGTCGGCTGCCGCCTTGTCGCGAGTCATGACGAGAGCCGGTGTACCAGGAGCGGCTGCGAGCATCGCTTCGGCATTGGCCAGCGCAGCCTGACGTTCGGCCACCGTGGCTCGGAGCGCAGCGAGAGTTTCCGGGCTGGCCGGCGAGTCCCTGAGAGAGCCACGCTTGAGGACCGACCAGGTGATCCAGCCGAGCAGCAGCACGACGCCCAGCCAGGCGAGAAACCTGTATTTCGGCACCATGACGAGAGGGAACGTATCGGTCAGACGAGCGGTGCAATCGACTGCACCGCCTTCGGTGACCTTGCACCCGGGCGCCGCGCGAACCTTCTCGCCACTGTCGCTGCAGCCATAGCCAAGCGTCACGGGAATTGCGCGGATACCGGCGCTCGTCAGTTTCGATGGACGGTGGTAAAGGTCGAGCCACAGATCACTGCTTTCCGCGGTACGTCTGAGCTGGAAGCTCACTGGCGAGGCGCCTGGAACCGATAATGGTTCCAGCCCCTTTACCGGCAGGCCGTCGACGTAGAGCACCGGAATCGGCTTCTCCCGCGAGCAGGCGGGTGCGCCATTGCCATGGAAGTCGAGACGATCCTGTTGATGCAGCACCCATCGATCCTTCGGGGTCGCGTCCGTCATTTCCGCGTTGTTGATGCGCAGGGCCGTGTACTTCAATTCGACCGTGTCCTGGGCATGTGACACGTCGAGAGAAAGCGCCAGCATGCACAAGACGGCGCACTGCGCCAGTTGCCGATACGGAAAACCGTCAATGGCCTTCGTGTCGGTCGGATCGTTCGATCCCCATGGGTTCGCAGTCATCAGTTACCCAACGATGTCGTCGTTTGTAACGCGCCGGGTCGTCCGTGAAGGGGCATTTGCTCACTGCGGCGTACGGGCACCGAGGTGCTCGGCGGACGCTATTGCAGACGATCATTCATCGAGCAGACGATGCCGGCATTCGTTGTGTTCGCTGTTCGAATGATCCTCGAACGGCCGGACGTTGTCCTCATCACAGTTGATGAACCACGGCGTGTCGGTCCTCGAGCGGCGCGTTTGGCGGATGGATCGTGAGAGCCTTGCCGAGCATGCTTTCGCGGCGGATTTCATCACCGTCGACTTCTCCCGTGCGCGCGTGTCGCTTCTCTTCTTATTCGCGCTCCGCGACCTGTGCCGGTTCGCCGGGATCGTCGTCATGCAACTTTTCGATCGGGGCGCGCCGCTTCGTCGTTGCGTTCGAGGAAGAAGGCCTTGTCACGCCAGATGATCACGATCGCGTGCATCGATGCCGGCTGGCGGTCGAGACGAAGACATGGCTCTCATGCGCGACACGTCACGGGCCTACCGAACGAAACGATGAGACGCTTCATCTCGGCGCCCATGCGCCTGTCCGCCAGCGCGCCGCGAGAAGCGGCGCGACGAGAATGACGCCCATCCCGAACAACATCAGTCCGCCCTCGGTCGGCTTGTAGTCGGAAAGGATGCGTTCCCACGAATACCCCAAAACGCGTGCGAAGCCCACTTCGAAGCCGAGCATCAGACCGAACCACACGCCGCCCACCGCGAGCAACTCGGCGCGTCTGACGGCTCCGATCCAGCGGATCACCAGCCAGGCGATGAACAGGATCAACGCGGAACCCGAGAACACGCCTATCTGCCGCGATGCGAGTTCGCCGACCACGGGCATGACCAACAGGGCACGCAGCACTCCATGAAGCGTCTCGGCCAGTGCAACGAGCACCCACGCCAGCACCGCGCGCGCCAAATGACCCATGCAGATCTCCGCAGGTCCGCGTTTGCACCATAGGGTGCAGGTATCGTCCGGACATTGCCCGAGCGCCATGGCAGAGGCAAGAAGAAGAGTGATCCACTCAGGATAATTGCCGCCCCCCACCCTGGGCGCACTTCTTGCGACGGCGTCTCGAGGCTTGACGTCGCATTGCAAGAGACCGAAGTCGACCACGGACGGTCGGCCGGTACGAAGCAAAGTGCCCGGTGCCAACGGGTTGGCCACGGCATCGATGCGACGTCAGGTCATCCGTTTTTCCCCCCTCATCCGTTTCGCCGCGTTCGAGTGCTCGCGTCTTTCGGGCGTCGAAGGATAGAACATGAAAGGAGCCGTGATGGTGAACCACGTAGAAGCTGAAGCATTCGTGCCTGCGGAGGGCGGCTGCATTTGCGGCGCGATCCGGTTTCGCGTCAGCGGTGCGCCGTTGGCACTAAGCCGCTGCCATTGTCGAAGCTGCCGCCGGTCCGTTGGCGCTTCATCGGTCGCTTGGGCGATGTTCCGACGCGATCAATTCGTCTACCTGCGAGGCGAATGCAAGCGACGTCGTTCCTCGACCAGGGTCACTCGTGGTTTCTGCGACGCCTGCGGCACTTCGATCATGTATGAACTCGATGATTCGCCGGAGCACGTCGATCTCACCGCTTCCAGCTTCGACGAGCCGGAGAGATTTCCGCCCAGCCGGGAAATCTGGCTCGACCAAAAGCTTTCCTGGGAGCCGAGGGACGAAGCCCTCGAAGGTCATGGCGGGGATTTTACCGATGATGATAATGATGACGTGCGCGCCGCGACTCGTGCCTGAGATTCGATGGCCAGACGACGGCTCGAGGCATGCCGCTACCCTCGGTGGAATGACAGGCTGCTACCCACGGTGGAATCGGGACTTGCCGGTGGTGGAATTTCGACTTGTCCGCGGCGAATTTCCAATCTGTCCGCGGCGAATTTCCGACTTCATTGCGGTGACTGCGAAGCACATCTACTCTGTAGAACCCGACGCCGGTCGTGCATCGAAGGCACGGCGGGCGCGGTGCCTTCAATGAACTCGTTCACAGCGTACAGGCTCGCACTTTCGACAACGGCAAGCTGCCAGGAGAAAACCATGTATCTCGCCATGAATCGCTTCAAGGTGCTCAAGCATCGCACGGCCGATTTCGAAGCCATGTGGCTCGGGCGGGACTCGCACCTGCATGAGTCGGACGGCTTCGTCGAATTTCGCCTGCTGCGTGGTCCCGAGTATGAGGATCATGTGCTGTATGCCTCGCATACCTTCTGGCGCGACGAAGAGGCGTTCGTTGCCTGGACCAGGTCCGAGTCGTTTCGCCGTGCGCACGCCGGTGCGGGCAATCGCGGCGGCGAGCCGATGATAATTGGCGGTCCGCAATTCGAAAGCTTCACGACCCTGCAGGCCATCGACAAACTCGGCGTCAAGTCCTGAGGGGCGGGCTCGAAGTAGCAGGACCAAGGGAACAGGTCGGGCGGAACAGGTCGGGACGGGCGGGCCGAAGACGTCCGGCAGGATCGACGTCATGATGCGTCGACGACCGGACCCGCATCGATTGTTTCGTCCGATGCGCCATGGCCCTGAAACGACGCATCACCCGCCTTGCCAACCACACTACCCGTAGGGTATTCTCGTCGGCCAGACCCCATATCGAGTGTCGGCCGTGCCATTGAACCCTCCCTCTCGAGCCGCATCACCGCTGGCTGTCATCACGCGTGACGGCCGGACTGTGGCCTTCGACGCCGGCAGGATCCTGGCCGCACTGGAACGCGCCGGTGCGGCCACCGGCCAATTCGATGCCGCCCGCGCATTCAAGTTGACACGGCAAGTCACCAACCGGCTTCAGCGACGTGTGACCGGTGTCGAGCAGATCCAGGACGAAGTGGAGCGCGTGCTGCTCGAGGCCGGCCTTTTCGATACCTCGCGTGCCTATATCGTCTACCGCGAACAGCGCCGGGCGCTGCGCGTGGATCGCTCGGTGGCGGTGGACGTCGAGCGGTCGGTCAATGAATACCTCGCACGCCAGGACTGGCGGGTTCATGCCAACGCCAACCAGGGCTATTCGTTGGGCGGACTGATCCTCAATGTCTCGGGCAAGATCATCGCCAACTACTGGCTCAATCACGTGTACCCGCCCGAAGTGGGCGTGGCGCACCGCGAAGCCGACCTGCACATCCACGATCTGGACATGCTCAGCGGCTATTGCGCGGGCTGGTCACTGCGCACGTTGCTGCACGAGGGCCTGAATGGGATTCCCGGGCAGATCGAATCCGCGCCACCGAAGCACCTGTCCAGCGCCGTGGGCCAGATCGTCAATTTTATGGGGACACTGCAGAACGAGTGGGCAGGCGCCCAGGCATTCAGTTCGTTCGACACCTACCTTGCACCGTACGTGCGAAAGGACGGCCTTGACTACCAGCAGGTGAGGCAAAGCCTGCAGGAACTGATCCACAACCTCAACGTCCCGTCGCGCTGGGGCACGCAGACGCCGTTCACCAACCTCACCTTCGACTGGACCTGCCCGGAAGACCTGCGTGAGCAGGTGCCCGTGATCGGCGGACGCGAGATGCCGTTCACGTATGGCGAACTGCAGGTTGAAATGGACCTCATCAACCAGGCCTACATCGAGGTCATGATGAAGGGCGATGCCCGGGGCCGGGTTTTCACGTTTCCGATCCCAACCTACAACATCACTCGCGACTTCGACTGGGAGCACCCCAACACCGAGCGACTGTTCGAGATGACCGCCAAGTACGGGCTGCCGTACTTCCAGAACTTCCTGAATTCCGACCTGGAGCCGCGCATGGTGCGCTCGATGTGTTGCCGGCTGCAGCTGGACCTGCGTGAATTGCTCAAGCGCGGCAACGGTTTGTTCGGCTCGGCCGAGCAGACCGGCTCACTAGGCGTCGTGACCCTGAATTGCGCGCGTCTGGGCTACCTGCACGCAGGCGACGAGTCCGGCCTGCTGGCGCGCACGGACACGCTGATCGATCTCGCCCGCACCAGCCTGGAGATCAAGCGCAAGACCATCCAGGGTCACATCGACAGCGGTCTGTTTCCCTATACCAAGCGTTACCTGGGCACCCTGCGCAACCATTTCTCGACGATCGGGGTGAACGGCATCAACGAGATGATCCGCAATTTCAGCGCAGGCCAGGAAGACATCACCACACCAATGGGCGAGGCGATGGCTTTGCGCTTTCTCGACCACATCCGCGAACGCATCGTGTTGCTGCAGGAAGAGACGGGCCATCTGTACAACCTGGAAGCCACACCTGCCGAGGGCACGACCTACCGCTTCGCCAAGGAAGACAGGAAGCGTCTGCCCGGCATCCTGCAGGCCGGCACGCAAGACATGCCCTACTACACCAACTCGTCACAACTCCCCGTGGGCTTCACTACCGACCCTTTCGAAGCCCTCGAACGCCAGGAGTCGCTGCAGCGCAAGTACACCGGCGGCACTGTGCTGCATCTTTACCTGGGCGAGCGTGTGTCGTCGGCGAAAGCCTGCCGCGATCTCGTGCGTCGCGCACTGGGTCGTTTCCGGCTGCCTTACATCACGATCACGCCGACCTTCTCGATCTGTCCCACGCACGGATACCTCGCAGGCGAGCATGCGTTCTGTCCCAAATGCGACGACGAAGCGCTTGCGCGCAAGGCGAGCAATGGCGACATGACACCGTCGGTACCGGCCTGACGGGTCGTGTACCCGATGTCGTCGACGCTGGCCCACCCACGAATGGACGGCACAGACGCCGACGACCCCGGCGGATGCCCGTTCAGCGGCGTACCTGACCAGCCGACCCACCACATCCTTCCAGAGGCAAGACCATGAGCCACAGTCTGACCCCGCTGATCCACCCCTTGCTGGCCGAGCACGAACGCCAGCGCTGCGAGGTATGGACACGCGTCATGGGTTACCACCGTCCCATGTCGTCGTTCAATGTCGGCAAGCAGGGCGAGTTCCGGGAGCGCAACTATTTCGACGAAGCCAGCGCGGAACGACCGCAGACCGAGATCACGCCCTCCGAAAAGACGAGCGCCTGAACACCATGCTGGAAGTCGGCGGCTTCACGCCGCTGAGCACCAGCGACTGGCCCGACAGGCTGGCCGCAGTCGTCTTCGTGCAGGGTTGCCCATGGCGCTGCGGCTATTGTCACAACGCGGATCTGCAGGTGCGTGGCCGCCACGCTGGCCCATCATGGTCGGATGTGATGGCCACGCTGGCGAAGCGGGTGGGTCTGCTCGACGGCGTCATATTCAGCGGTGGTGAACCCACGCTGGAGGCTCGCCTGAGTCGCGCGGTGGATCAGATCCGCGAACTAGGCATGCAGGTCGGCATGCACACCGGCGGCGGCTACCCGAAACGACTGCGCGTATTGCTGCCGAGTCTGGCCTGGGTCGGCTTTGATCTGAAGACCGACTATGCGGCCTACGACGTACTGACCGGACGAAGGCGAAGCAGCGTTCAGGCACGCAATGCGCTGGACTTTCTGATGGCAAGCGGTGTAGACCACGAGATACGAACCACCTATCACCCGGCAATGGTGGCCGACGACGCATTGCTGAGCATGGCGCGCGTCCTCAGAACGATGGGTGCGCGGCAGTGGGTGCTACAGCGCTGGCGGGCGCACGACGAAGCGTCACAGGACCTGCAGGCAACCTGGCACTGGCCCCACGAGACTTTGCTCCAGGCGCTACGCGAAGAAGTGCCGGGGTTGAGTTTGCGATAGCGCAGCTTCGGGCAACGGCTCACAACCGGCTGCAGCGATCAGAACCAGCGCCACGGGTCCTGGCGTCGATGATGAAGATCACCGCCGCCTGCCACGGGTTGTGATTCCCCGTCTGCGCCAGTATTCGAATTCGTCCTCATGGACCTCGATGTCGAGTTCGATCACGCGCTGTTGCATGCGCTCTTGCGCATCGGCGGCCCCCTTGTTGTAGATTGTCGGCCCGATCTCCTCGAGGATGAATCCGAGCAGCGAACCTGCTGCGATGTTGCCCAGTCTTTCCTCCCGTTCCACCTCGAAAAACTTCTCGAGTGAAGCGATCAACTGTGCCCTGACTTCCCGATCCAACTCGATCGCCATTTCGCCTCCCGTGCGCGCGCATTCGAACATATCCGGCGCCATCGCCCTTCTTCTCCGATGACTGTCCGGTCGGGCACCGATCATTGCCCTGGATCGACTCTACCGGAAGCCATGGAAGACATCGTCCGTTCGTTCCGAGAACGCCATGGGCACGTCGAGTCGCGGTGGCCTTGCGGAGCACCAGGCGTTGCCGATTCAACGGCCATGCATCGCTCGGCAAATCAGTAACCAGCCGATACTTCCAACCACGTTCCACCATTCGAGCGCGAGGGTCACGACCAACGGCCGCAGCGTCTGGACGACAATGAGTGCCGCGTTTTGGAGAGCTTTTTTTGCGGGGTCATTTTGTGGGGTCAGGTCTCCCATTTGGTCATTTGGAGTGGTCATTTGGAGGGTCAGGTCTCCCATATCGGGAGGGTCAGGTCTCCCATATCGCGTCGCTCCACCTGCAATCGCGGAAGATGGATGTGGTGTGACGCGACCGATGGTCGTCCCGTCGCCAGCGTCATTGCAGATGTTGGGACCTCTGCGGACATCGCCGACAGAACCTGGCATCAGCCGGCATCAATTGGAAGTCACCATGCGCAGCGACGAAATCACCGCACTTTTCGAACAACAGGCGTCGAGCTATGACGAACGATGGGCGAAAACAGCGGCCATTCGAGATGGGCTTCATTTCCTCCTGCCGGCCGTGTTCGCCGAACTCCCGGAAGACGCGCGACTTCTTTGTGTTGGCGCGGGAACGGGTGAAGAATTGGCCTACCTTGCCAATCGCTTTCCTCGATGGCGCTTTGCCGCGGTAGAGCCTTCGGGTGCCATGCTCGATATCTGTCGTACCAAGGCACGACAGCAAGGTTTCCTGGCCCGCTGCGACTTTCATGAGGGCTACCTGGATTCGATGCCCTTCTCGGAGCAGTTCGATGCGGCTACTTGTTTTCTGGTTTCCCAGTTCATCATGGAATCGGAGTCACGCATTGCCTTCTTTCGCTCGATTGCCAGACGACTACAGCCAGGGGCGATCCTGGCGAGTTCCGATCTGGCGTCGGAAGTCGACACAGATGATCATGAATTGCTTCTTCGTGTTTGGCTGAACATGATGGCGGGAGCGGAGATCGCGCCGGAGGCTCGGGAACAGATGCGGACGACTTACGGCAAGGACGTGGCGTTGTTATCGCCGAGCACAATCGAATCCATCATCGAATCCGGGGGGTTCGTCTCGCCGGTGCAGTTCTATCAGGCTGGATTGATTCATGCGTGGTTTTCCAGTCGTGCATGACGCAAGGCCGCCCGAAAACCTGTTCTGATCGACATCGCATTCGTGCGGTGGAATTCGAACGCAAAGCCGCAGAGAACAATGCACATCGCACGTCTCAACCTGCCGGATGTCCCGCAGTATCGCGAATTGATGCTCCATGCTTTTGCCTCGTCACCAGATGCATTCACCACGACGGCGGAAGAGCGTACTTCAGAGCCGGATGACTGGTGGCACGAACGCGTTGCCGATACCTCCGGACGGACTCTGACCCTGGGGGCCTTCGACTCGGGGTTGTTGGTCGGCGCCGTTTCAATCAAGTTCCTCACCAGGCACAAGATCAGACACAAGTCCCAGTTGGTCGGCATGTTCGTGCATGAATCTTTCCGCAACCTCGGTGCGGGGACGAATCTCGTTCGAGCTGCGCTTTCCGCGGCGCGCGCACAACCGGGTGTTAGATTGATGGCGCTCAGTGTCACAGAAGGCAACACCGCCGCTATCAGCCTGTATGAACGTTGCGGGTTTCACGTGTTCGGCATCGAACCCATGGCGATCGCCGTCGCTGAGGGTTTCAAGGCAAAGGTTCACATGTGGGTTTCCCTTGAAGCCTGACGGTGCGCGGCGACTGGATGGTAGGCTCCGATCTGGTCGGCTTGCCATTGAGCAATTCGAAATACTTTCCCGATTTGGCCTTCCGCAACACCGTCCACGCACTATGGCGCCGGTGGAGCGACCAAACGGGCAGTCCTTGTTCGGATTCATTGGCGAGGCGCAACCGAATCGCATGGAAAGATGTGCGTTGTCAGAGGGATGACTGATGCTGATCAATTGCGTGGCTTATCAAGATGGAAGGAAACTGGCCGATATCCCCATCGAGGAAATCGACGAGTGGGTGAGCAAACCGGACTGTTTCGTCTGGGTCGCTCTCCGTGATGCGACCGACGGCGAACTTCAACAGATGCAACATGAGTTCGATTTGCACGAACTGGCTGTGGAGGATGCCCGCAACGGTCATCAGCGGCCGAAGATCGAGGAATACGGCGACGGCCTCTTCGTCGTCTTGAAGCTGCCTGAATGGCGCGAGGGCGAGTTCAGTATCGGCGAGGTCGCGATCTTCGTCGGCATGAACTTCGTGCTATCGGTGCGTAACAACAGTCAGCAGAATTTCCTCGGCGTGCGCGAGCGCTGCGAGCGCGAGCCGGAGCTCCTCAGGCAAGGTTCAGGCTTCGTACTCTATGCGCTGATGGACTCCGTGGTCGACCGCTACTTCCCGTTGCTCGATGCGATGGAGATCGACCTCGAAGAGATCGAGGGTAAGATTTTCGAACTGGGCGCTGCGCGCTCGAACATCCAGCGGCTTTACACACTCAAGCGCCGCGCGTCCGTCCTGCGCCACGCTGTTTCGCCGCTGCTCGAGGTGGCCGGAAAACTGCACGGAGGACGTGTCCCTGCCGTGTGCGCGCGCAGTCAGGAGTACTTCCGCGACGTGCATGATCACCTGGTGCGCATCAGTTCCGCCATCGACGGAATTCGCGACACGATCGGCACCGCCATTCAGGTCAACCTGTCGATGGTGGCCATCGAAGAGTCGGAGACGACCAAACGCTTGGCCGCCTGGGCTGCCATCTTCGCCGTCTCCACGGCAATGGCCGGAATCTGGGGGATGAACTTCGAGTACATGCCCGAATTGCAATGGAAGTTCGGTTATCCATTGGCGGTGGGTCTGATCGCCTCCGCCGCCGGCATCCTGTTCTGGCGCTTCCGCCGCACCGGATGGCTGTGAATTGTTGACTTGTGACTTGGGGTCAGGTCTCCCATTTAACCTAGATTCCGAGGGCATATGAAAGACCTGACCCCATGACCCGCAGGTGAAATGAGAGACCTGACCCCCCAAATATGACCCCCGAACACCGGAGAAGAACAGATGAGCCTTCAGTCAGTCCGCGACCATCTGGCGAGGCACGCGCCGGACCTCGAGATCGTGGAAATGCCGATCAGCACGGCCACCGTCATGGAAGCGGCCGCCGCGCACGGTGTCGTGCCCGGGCAGATCGCCAAGACGCTATCGCTCTGGCTGAAGGACGAGGTGATCCTGCTGATGCTCGGCGGAGACGCCAGATTGGATAACCAGAAGTTCAAGGCCCGGTTCTTGGGCAAGGCCAGAATGCTCACGGCAGCAGAGGTAGTCGAACGGACGGGTCACCCCGTCGGTGGCGTGTGCCCATTCGGACTGTCGCATCCGCTGAAAATTTTCGTCGATGTAACGTTGAAGAAGTTCGACATCGTATTGCCTGCCGCCGGCGCAACGAATGCCGCGCTTCGCGTGACACCGGATCGGCTGGCGCAGCTGGTTTGCGCCGAGTGGGTGGACGTGGCGAAGTCCACGGACTGAACGATGGTTCTGCAACGAAACGGAGCAGGCGCTTGTGAAACAGCGAGCGACAGGCGCCACGAGACGAATCAGATGTCCGCGCTCAACCGAGCGCTCGATGAAACCTCAGTTCGACATCAATACCGGCACCGTCATGTGCCTCAGGATGTAACGAGTCCCGGTGCCTTTGCTGACGAACGGCCGTCGTTCGAGTGCGTTTGCCCCCATGACCAATAGATCGACGCCGAGGTCGCTGGTCTGATTCAACAGCACGTCCATCACCCCGATCTGTTCGTCGATCGTTTCGACATCGGATACGCATCGAATGCCGTGTGTTTCTAGGTGACTGGCGATTTCCGCGTGCGGTGCGACCTTCCCGCTCTCGGCCGAAAACAGAATGAGTTCCGACGCGCCATCGATCAGGGGCAGGGCATCGTTCAATGCGCGAGCCGCTTCGCGTGAATTGTTCCAGGCGATCATCGGACGTTTGCCGATGTTCGCATAATTGCCTATGTAAGGAATGATCAGAACCGGCCGCCCGGAATTGATGATGACCTCTTCGCAGATGTCGGGGGGAGCGAACGACATGGCCGGATCGCGGTACTGCCCCATGATGACCAGATCGAAGCAGTGAGCGTGGCGAACGATCTCCTGCGTGATCTGACCCTCCGATCCGCGGTTGATGTCGACCCACTGCGCGTCGCGCAAACCGGACGTTGCGGCCTCGAAGCGGGCCTTGCTGGCCTCGGCCGCCTTCTTGTATTCCGCCGAAGGCCAGGTCATCACGAACCCCACACGCGCGGCTTCGGCGAGTTGCCCGAAGATGCCAACGAGTCGCGCATCATGCTTGCGCGCCAGTGCGACGGCGCACTCCAGCCGGTAGGGCGTGCGTTCACTCTGCGTCAGGTGAACCATCAGGTTCTTCAGGGCCATTTGGGTCTCCGAGTAGCTGCGATAGTGTACGACGGTGGTTCGCCATTCCGCTACGGCTACGCTCGGATTTCGATTGTTCCCGGGGTAAAACACGCCCGCCGCTTGATCCAAATCAGCGACGGACTCGTCCACTGCGCCACGAATTCACAAGCCGGGATGTTCCGGGCAAGGCCAAGACATCGCAGAGGCATCATCACGTGATCGACGTGTCGATCTTCAGATCGCGTTTCCTTTCCGCATCCGCGCAGGCTCAGACCGTATCACCGGCCCGAATTGGCAGCGATTATGGCTTCTCGAGGCGGAAGCCGACCTTCAGCGTGACCTGGAAGTGCGCAACACCGCCGTTGACGACGTGGCCGCGCGTTTCGGTCACTTCGAACCATTCGACGAGGCGAAGCGTGGCCGAAGCGGTCGAGATCGCATTACGAATGGCGTCGTCGCTGCTCTGGGACGAAGAACCGACGATGTCGACGATCTTGTAGACGTGGTCGCTCATGGGAGTACCTCCTGCAGATTGATCTCGAATGCCTTTGGAGCGGCACCTGATCATTGGCACGAAATGAGCCCGCCACCGACACGAGACGAGTGAAGGTTTGAGTGCGCGCTTCGTGCGCGTTGCGTGGACTTCGATGCGCAAGACAGCCATGGGCCGATCGGTCGCTTCGCCGTGACAACGCGACCGCCGTGACAAGCGATCCGCGTCGATTGCTTGCCGCTGCCCCCAGTCGAGCCGGCGCGAGGCCGACGTGTCCCGAGAGGCCGATGTGCCCCGCAGCGGCATGCGCAATCGCAAATGAAGGCGCAACTGCAACTGCGATCGGACAAGGATAAGGACATCGACATCGACATGGACACGCGGGCCTCGAGATGTCATCCAGACTGCCCGCCCGCCATTTCACCTGGGTCAACGAAAGTGCCGTGCGGACCCGCATCCTTCGTCGAGTGCGTTCGACTTCATGACGCAGTTACCCGTTGACGAGCATTCCGACCCTTTCCGAACGTACGTCGCAACGGCTCCGGCAGCCATCCAAAGGTGGTTCCCGCTGCTGGCAGCGGTCGTCCGGGTTGCGCTACAAGGCGCTGATGGCGGCCTTCGACGCTCAGGCCTGGCGAGTGCATCGGAGCCGGCTTTGCCAGCACCCTCGCGAATCCTCCGTGCGCAGTTCACCCCACTCGTGATCCGGGAGTAATTTCATGGAAATCGAGATCCCCGACAGTGCAAGTGCCAATTGCAGGAACACGATCACGCTGAACGAACAAGTGGCGCTGGCGGAGGGCGTGCCGGTCTCGCTGAGCCAGGTCGAGGAACTGAGCGACATCGTCGGTCATCGCGTGATGCGCACGCCCCGCGTCGCGATCGGCGGTAAGGTAGTGCACGCCGGTGGGGTGCCAAGGACCGTCGGGTCGAAACCAGGCTGATGCAGCGGCGCGCCTGCCGCCAGCATCTAGCACCGTGGACGATCTTGCCGTTGTAATAGGGATCAGCGCGCTGCGCCCCGGAAGTACACCAGCGGAGTACCCAGCACGTCAGCCGCGAAGAAGTCGACCACACCTATCTCGGTGCTTTGGATCTCGTAGGGCATCATGCACTCCTTGAACGCGTTGCGTGCGACGGTTTCATTGTTCCAGCAATCGTCCTGGGTCGAGACGACCTGGGTGAGGCGTTCGATGGCCGCCGTCGACGGCGTGATACCGACGAGCCGCACGCCATTGCGCACCCGTGCCTCGCCGTCCGGTCCAAGATAGTCGAGCTTCAGATCGAGGCCGGCATACTGACTGCCGGTGGGGGGCGCGACGTTCTGATCGCTCACCGCCAATATTTCCGCTGTGATGTCGCTGTCGAATCCAGTCACCGTGATGCTCCAGCTCGCGAAATCTGTCGTCACCACCGCGTTCTCGTTCCGGCCGATCGGGTTCTCGCGGCTGCCGCGAGGATGCCAGAATGATCCCGATCCTACGGTTACGCAGTCAAACCGTGTACCGGCCGCTGTCGAGGTCGTGCCAACGGTCGAACATGGCAACCCCGTACCGACTGGCTCGAGCGTAGTGCCGTTGCCCGCCGTGCCTGTGCCGGTGCCTGTGCCTGTGCCGGTGCCTGTGCCTGTGCCTGTGCCAGTCGCTGGAACCGGGGTGGCCGCGGGTGGTGTCGTGTTTCCCTCGGTCGAATCGTCGTCGCTACCGCAGCCGGAAGCCATCAATCCCACGGCCAGCACAACGAGCGTTCTGCGCAATCTCTTGCCTTGCATGATTCTCATCATTTCTTTCGTCCAGTTGAGGGCTACCGTTCTGGTTGCGAGTCATGTTGATCACGCGACACGTCGATGCGTGACAGCCGAAACGGAACGATCTTGGAGGTCGTCGGATCACCTGTCGTCCCCAGTCTGGTGTAGACAAGTCGTGCACGCCGAAGCTGAAACTGAAATCCGGCAGTCGAGGTTGGACCGCGGCAAGGAGCGAACGTCAACTCCGCCGACGTTCGAGACAAGAAAAGTTTCGATGAGCGGATCAAGAAACCGCCCGCAGGGCCATCACGATTCCTTGATCTTCTTCAAGATGTGATCCGAATCACTGCCATTAGCATCCGGTGACAAGATGTTCGACGCCGAATTCCGAAGGGAGTGCATCCATGACCGAACAAGATGACGAGGGTCACCTCTTCGATCCGGATCGATGGACCGAGGACTGGGCAGAAGAGACTGCTCGCGTCCTTGGCCTCGAATTGAGTGACGACCACTGGATCGTCATACGCTTCATGCGCGAACATCAGCATGAGCAGCAATTGACGCCCGATGCACGAGTCGTAATTCGCCATCTCGAGCAACACGATCCCGGCGAAGGCCGCGCGCGTTTGTTTACGATGTTCCCCTACGGCTACGTCGCGCAGGCCTGTCGCATCGCGGGGATGAAGCGGCCGCGTGCCTGGAGCGCCCGGGTGAACGCTTCACGACGGTAACGGACTCTACCGTCGAGTCGAAGTTCGTGTTGCACGAACGACCGATCGACAGGCCTTTCACCGATGGATAAGATGTCCAAGCTGATCGGAGCAACGCCCGCGCCATGGTCGGCTGGAAACAGGCACGACGCAATTCTCGGTCGAGCCGACGCATCAGTTTCGGATACGCCACAAGGCTTCTTTCTGAATAGTCCGCCATCCGATGCGGTTCACCCGGGACGTGCAACGAGACGGCAAATCTGTAGCAATTTCTGGTCGATGAAAGACGTATCCCGCCCCTGCATGGGAACGGGACTTGCCGGATGCAGTCGCCGACCCAGAGGCAGGTCGTCAGGTGATGAATTCCAAGGAGTCCTCATGTCCCTCGACAATGTCGTCGCAAACGTCGCGGTCAAGAACCTGAAGGCTGCCTGCGACTGGTACGAGAAACTGCTCGGGCGTCCGGCCAGCAAGATCCTGTTGGACGAACTTGCCGAATGGTCTTTTGCCGGCGGAGGAATCTTGCACGTATTGGAAGTGGGTGAACATGCCGGCATGGGGTCGTTCACGTTGGTCGTGAAAGGACTCGACGATGAGGCCAGTCGGTTGGAATCCCTGGGTATGGCGATTACCCGACGACCGGGCCTTGGCGCGATGCGCACCGTCGTCATCGAGGATCCGGATGGCAATTGCATCACTTTGTCCGATGCATTCAGCCCTGGTTCCGATATTTCTGGCTAGCGCCTCGACGGCATCGAACACGGCTGTGCCCGATCTCGACGATCGTGCCCGTCGTTCTGGTAACCCTTTCCAGGTACGTGATATGCCGCAGTCGGACAGGGCGGTGTGACCGCTCATTCATTCATTCATTCAATTCATGGAGTACGAAGCATGGCAAACATCAACACGCTCAAGGATCTCTATATCGACGAACTCAAGGACTTGTGGTCTGCCAACGACCAGATGGCAAAGGTCCTGCTCAAGATCGCGCCGAAGGCAACGAACACGAAATTGAGTTCGATGCTGCAGTCTTCGCAGGAAGGCATCGCCGGACACACTCGATTGCTGCAATCGTTGATCGAAGCGCAGGGCGGGGACGTGAAGAAGGAGCATTGCAAGGGTATGGAAGGGCTCGCGGCCGAAGCCCTGAAGCACACGGTCGAAGAGGGGCCGCAGCAGGGCGCATTGCTCGATGCGTCGATCATCGCGCAGTATCAGCGAATGACGCACTACGGAATCACGGGATTCGGTACCGTAGCGGCCTTTGCGAAGGCGCTTAATCAGAGTGAGGACCACCGGAAGATCGAGGCAGCCGTCAGAGATATGCACAAGAGCGACGATCTGTTGAGCGAGTTGGCCGAGGCAGCAGTCAATCCGAAGGCTGCCGGCTGAGCCGAAACTCCCGGGCCGGTCGTCCGGCGAAAGTCCTCGTGCTCGAGAGACTTTCCGGCGACACGGCGTCTTCGTCGTTCCACCGTCCTTGAAGCAACCAGGAATCCAGCGACGGAATCCACGCAGAGCGGATGACGCAGGCAACGCTGTATGCAAGGTTCAGAACGTGCCCGACGATGCAGTCTGATTGCGGTACGCCTGCGACGGCGGTTATCTTCGCGTCTCGTTCCTGAATAGCGCCTTCCATGCCCGCTGCGCGCAATCATTTCAAGGCGTTTTTCGCCGGAGCCGCGTTCGCCCTGGCTGCCACCGGTGCCTGCGCACAAGCCTTTGATGCGGTTCGTCTCTATGCGGCACCACCTGGGAAGGATGGTGGAATCGCCGGCGTTGCTGTCATTTCGACCTACGAATACAGGGGATCCGATGAGCGGCGCGCACTGGCTGTTCCGGTGATCGACTATCAGTGGGCCAATGGCTGGTTTGCAGGCGTCACCAACGGGGTCGGCTTCAACTTCTCCGATACGCCAGGCGTGCAATACGGATTGCGGTTGACGGCCGATTTCGGGCGCGATGAGGGGCGTGCCGACGCACTGCGCGGGATGGGCGACATCGATCCGACTGCCGAAGCAAGTGCCTTCCTCAACTACGCGCTGGCCGGGAGATGGTCGTTGACTTCGTCCGTCCGGTACGGCTCCGGCAACGACAATAATGGACTGGTCATGGATCTCGGTGCGGGCTACTCGAGCCGCTTGGCTTCCGGGTGGCGGCTCGGCGCAAGAACTGCCGTCACGTTCGCCAACTCTCACCACATGCAGTCGACCTTCGGGGTAACGGACGCTCAGTCCGTCACCAGTGGGTATCCAGCGTATGGGCCGGTCACAGGGGTCCGCGATGTGCGTGCGAACCTGACACTCACGTATGTGATCGATCCGCGGGCCTCGATCACGGCGGTGCTCTCGATGAGCCGCTTGCTCGGTGATGCCACGAATAGTCCACTGACACGCAGGCGCCAATCGGCGTCAGGGGTCGTGGCGTTCGCCTATGCATTCTGAGCGTGCGCGGTGCGGCGGTGCCGCGGTGCCGGGTTTGCCGTGTCTGCGCCGGAGATCAGACTGCTTGAAGGTGGACGCAGCAATGCGGGCGACAGACAAGACCATTCTCCGCAGGATAGGTTCCGATCAGTTGCTGTCCGATCGTCCGGTGCCGGCGGAGGCCGCGATTTGCCGCCGGTCGTGAAACATAAACCCTGATCACGATCGGGAAAATGAGTGCTGCCCAAAAACTGCCCAGTACACTCTGAAACCGCAGAGTTCATTTCGTGACTGTGCGTTCACGTCGAGAAAAATCTCAACAGGAGTTCGTCAGCATGAGCAAAGTTCTTGAAACCGAGACCGAGTCCAAGCTTCGTTCCCTGGATCGTTGGGCGATCTATGCGATCGTGGCGACGAGTCTGGTCCCACTGGTCCCCTACGCCTTCGCCAGCACGTAAGAGGACCCGTCGATCCGATGGCGCCGGGCCGGCATCGTGTGGGCCGTCCCGGTCGCCTTCCAGCCTCTCGTTCCGTGGGCGAATCGCCCGGGTCAGAAGGGTTGTTCGTTCCCTCCAGGTCGGTGTCACTCCACCGTCACGCTTTTCGCCAGATTCCGTGGCTTATCGACGTCCGTTCCTTTCGCCAGCGCGACGTGATAACTCAATAACTGCAACGGCACCACATGCAGGATCGGGCTGAGCAATCCGGCGTGATCGTGCAGATTGATCACGTTCACCCCGTCCTCGGGTTCGATATGCGTATCCCGATCGGCGAACACGAACAACTCGCCGCCGCGCGCTCGCACTTCCTGCAGGTTGCTCTTGAGCTTCTCGATCAACATGTCGTTCGGCGCCACCACGACCACCGGCATCTCGCGATCCACCAGCGCCAGCGGTCCGTGCTTCAACTCGCCGGCCGCATAGGCCTCGGCGTGGATATACGAGATTTCCTTCAGCTTCAGAGCGCCTTCCATCGCGATCGGAAAATGCACGCCTCGTCCCAGAAAGAGCGTGTGATTCTTCGTCGCGAACCGCTTCGCCCAATGTCGCACGGCCTGCTCGCACTCGAGCACTCGAATCATCGCGCCGGGAAGATGCCGCAACTGCTGGATCAATTCCTTCTCGCGGTTCTCCGGTAGGCGATTGCGCTGCTTGGCGAGCACCAGGGTGAGGGTGAACAGTGCAGCCAGTTGCGTGGTGAACGCCTTGGTCGACGCGACGCCGATTTCGGGTCCGGCCCGCGTGAGGAATCGCAGCTTCGATTGCCGGATCAACGCGCTCTCGGGCACGTTGCATATCGACAGGGTGTCGGTCATGCCCATCTTCTTCGCGTGCGCGAGCGCGGCAAGCGTGTCAGCGGTTTCGCCCGACTGTGAGATGGTGATCAGCAGCGTATCCGGCTGCAGAACCGAATCGCGGTAACGGTATTCGCTGGCGATCTCGACGCTGGTCGGGATCGCGGCGATGCTCTCGAGCCAGTACTTGGCGACCATGCCGGCGTGATAGCTGGTGCCGCACGCAAGAATGAGTACCTGCCTGGCGCGCTGGAAGATCGCCTCGGCGTCTGCGCCAAACAATCCCGCCGACAGGGTGCGGGCGTTGATGACCATTTCGAGCGTGTTGGCGATGGCGCCCGGCTGCTCGAAGATCTCCTTCTGCATGTAGTGGTCGTAGGTGCCGAGTTCGACCGAATCCGCGGAGAGCTGGCTCTCGATGATCGCGCGTTCGCAGGGCTGGTCGTTCGTGTCGACGATGCGATAGCCATCCGGGCGAATCTCGACGACATCGCCTTCTTCCAGGTAGGCGACGTGCTTGGTCACTTGCAGCAGGGCGGAGGTGTCGGAAGCCAGGAAATTCTCGCCCTTGCCGGTACCGCCGTTGCCCACGCCGAGCAGGAGCGGTGAGCCCTTGCGCGAACCGATGACCGTGTGCGGCTCGTCCTTGGAGATGACGGCGACGGCGTAGGCGCCTTCGAGTTCGCGCACGGTCTTGCAGACTGCATCGAACAGGGGCATGCCGCCCGTCACATAGCTGTGCACGAGATGGGCGATGACTTCGGTGTCGGTCTCGGATTCGAACTTGTAGCCGGCTTTGCGCAGGCGGTCGCGCAAAGGCGCGTGATTCTCGATGATGCCGTTGTGCACGACGCAGATCTGATGGCCGTGATCCAGTGAGGCATGCGGGTGAGCATTGTGTTCGGTGACGCCGCCGTGAGTCGCCCAGCGGGTGTGAGCGATGCCGGTGACCGCTTCCGATCCGGCTTCGGTAGTCTTCTTCTCGAGGTCGGCGACCCGGCCGACGGCGCGAACGCGTGACAGGTGAAAGTCATCGCCTTTGAGAATGGCGATGCCGGCGGAGTCGTAGCCGCGATATTCGAGTTTGCGCAGTCCTTCGATGAGAATGGGTACTACGTTGCGTTGCGCTGCCGCACCGACGATGCCGCACATGGCTTTTACTCCTGGGGTTTCTTCTTGACCGGACGCTGCCAACCTTCGATGGTGCTCTGAGGCGCGCGTGTAATGGTGAGCTGATTCGGTGGGGCATTTCGTACGAGGGTGGTGCCCGCGCCGAGGGTGGCGCCGCGGCCGACCGTCACCGGTGCAACGAGCTGTGTGTCGCTGCCGATGAACGCATCGTCTTCGATGATGGTCTTGTGCTTGTTCACCCCATCATAGTTGCAGGTGATGGTACCGGCGCCGATATTCACGCGCTGGCCGACTTCCGTGTCGCCGACATAAGCGAGGTGATTCGCCTTGGAGCGCGAGCCCATCGTCGTGTTCTTCATTTCGACGAAGTTGCCGACGTGGGTGTCTTCTGCCAGGACGGTGCCAGGGCGCAGGCGGCTGTAGGGGCCGATGCGCGCCTGCGCGCCGATCCGGGCCGAATCGGTGTGGGTGAACGGCAGGATCTGCGTGCCCGGGCCGACAACGGTGTCGCGAAGTACGCAATTGGCACCGATGCGGGCGCCATCGGCGAGTTCGACGTGGCCTTCGAACACGCAGTTGACGTCGATCAGCACGTCGCGCCCGCAACTGAGCGTGCCACGAATGTCGATACGCGACGGGTCCATCAGGTGGACGCCGTCGATCATGAGTTGGCGAGCCAGCTCGCGTTGATGGATGCGCTCGAGGTCGGCGAGTTGCAGTTTGTCGTTGACTCCTGCGGTCTCCCAGACGGCATCGGGATGGCTGGCGACGACGGGCACGCCATCGGCGACGGCTGCGGCGACGATGTCGGTGAGGTAGTACTCGCCCTGCGCGTTTTCGTTGCGCAGGCCGGTGAGCCAGGCCTTGAGCGCGCGTGTGGGAGCAACGAGGATGCCGGTATTGGTCTCGCGGATCGCGCGCTCTTCGACAGTGGCGTCTTTCTGTTCGACGATGCGGCGAATCGCACCGGCTTCGCGCACGATACGGCCGTAGCCGGTGGGCTCGTCGAGCGTGACGGTGAGCAGGGCCAGCTTGTCGTTGCCGGCCGCA
>JBGSTN010000419.1:0-2051 GCA_041736455.1 Burkholderiaceae bacterium
CGGCATGCGCCCGGCAAGGCGCGCATCCGCTCAGCCTTTGCCGTAGAGCGACCCAGCCCCGAAGCGCATGATGTGCGCGCGGCCGAGCCCCTCATTGTTGAAGTCGATCTCGAATTGCGGTTCGAGTTGCTTGCCGTTCCACTGATAGGCCTTCAGGAACTGTTCGTTCGCCGCACCTTTCTTGTCCCAGTTGCCGAGCAGCGAGGAGGTGAAATAGACACGCTTGCCATCCCAGCTCTGCGACACCATGTTGACCTGCTCGCCGATCTTCTTCTCGTAGACCTGGCGCGGCTTCTTCGGATCGGAAATGTCGAACAGGCGGGTCTTGCCGTCCATGAACGTATTGACCCACAGGCTCTGGTCATCGGACGCGATCGAGATGTCGACAGGCAGCGGAATCGAGGCCGGATCGCCGATGTCCGCGACCGCTTCGGAATCCCACTTGCCGTCGTTGTCGAGATCGTGGATCAGATGCAACTTCGAGGTCAGCGCGGTGGACGTGAACGCCCAGTTCGCCTTGTCGCCCCACGCGAAGCGAATCTCGAGCGGCGCACCGGGTACGTCGAGCACCCGCTTCGGCTGCCGCGTGTGCAGGTCCCACTGCACGACCGTGTTGCCGAAGCGCTTCATCGCTTCGGGATCCTTGAGCATCTGGCCGAAATCCATCATGTAGTTCGACCAGCCCGTGAAGCTGGAAGACAGCATCACGTTCTTGCGGATGTTCGCACGCACGTCGTAGCCGTATCCGTCTGCCTTGGCGCCGCCGACCGCTTCGGCGCCGCGCATGTCGCTCTGCGTCGGCATCCAGTGGGTGGCGAGATACTTGCCTTCGTCGGAGTACTCGACCATTGCCGTGCGGCCACCGTGATCCTTGTCATTGGACAACCCGGTCACCATCATCTTGCCGGGCAGCGCGAAGAACGTGTGTGGTCCGACCACGCCACCGGTATCGGCCACGAACGACTTGATGGTCCGGGAAAGTTTCGGCTTGCCAGGGTCGCTGTGCACATCGAACACGAAGATCGCGCTCGTATCGAGTCCCCCTGCCCAGAAGAACTTTCGGTCGGCCGTGAAGCCGCCATGATGAGCCTCGTGGCGCCCACCCACCGACAGCGAGGAAACGACCTTGCCGAACGTCTTCGAACCGGGACGAACGTCTATCGTGACCAGCTTGTCGGACTCGTCGCCCAAGCCCTTGTCGCCGAGCGTCCAGACATAGACGAACTCTTCCTGGCCGATGATCATCGGCATGTAGGGAGACTGGCAGGTTTCGTCGGCGTGCACGTCGCGCGGCAGGCCCGTGAACGCCGCAGCCAGCGCAATCGCCAGTAGCGTCGACTTGAACATGGTCGAAGCGCAGTTGGAACGGAACATGGTCGTCTCCTCGTCATTGTGTCGTGCAGCGCTACCCGCGACTTGATGAAACACGAGCCGCCGCACGAATGCACGCGCCCGTCGATGGGGCGCTGCGATGCGAGGTACTGTCTCACGACTCTCGACGGCTGGCAAGCCACCGCATGATCACCGCAGGTGGATATCGACCCGAACCATGATCTTCGACATTACCGAAGTCTTGCGCTTGCGGCTTTGCTCGTGCACCGCGATGCGCCGATCGAGGCATCGCATCGAGCGATCAACGCATGCGTGCGCCGACCGTCCCGAATCGACCCAGATCGACACGAACATCGTCACCAGGGCCGATTGGCGACGGTTTGCCGGTGACACCGGTCGTCACGAACTGGCCAGCCGCCAGCGTGATCCCCAGTCCGCTCAACGTGTTGACCAGCCAGGTCAACGCGAGCAACGGTCCGCCCAGCGCATCGCTGCCGATGCCGTGCGTGACCGCGGCGCCATTGATCCATAGCGTCGACGTGGCATCGGCCAGCGCCGCGGCATCGAAGCGCGCCGTGGTCGCCGCACCCAGCACGAAGCGACTCGCACACGCGTTGTCCGCAATCAGGCACGAGGTCCCGACGCGCGTAAAGTCGGTGAAGCGCGAATCGGGTATCTCGAGACCCGGATGCAGCGACTGAACCGCCGCCGCGACCTCC
>JBGSTN010000424.1:0-3500 GCA_041736455.1 Burkholderiaceae bacterium
CCGATGCCGGCACCGCGCTGGTCGGTCAGTTGCAGCGGGCCGGGTTCAAGCTCGTGCAACAAGGGCGCTCGCGCGCGCCCCCGCCCGCCGAACTGGCCGGCGCATTCCAGATGACTCTCGTTCCGCGCGGCACTGGCAACGCGATGAAGGGCATGCAGACGACCGAAGTCGATGTCGACACTCTCGAGGCGATGGAAGCTGCATTCACCGCAGGGGTCAAGGCCATCTCGGGGTATCCGGTGGGCAAGGCCGGCAGCGGCAAGGACCGCTCGGGCAACAATCCGAGTTTCGAGATCATCGGCAAGCTGCTGAAGATGGTCAATGCCGGCGCCGAGCCTGCCGACATGGACAAGGTCGTCCGGCAGGATCCCGCGCTCGCGTTCCGTTTGCTGAGGTACTTGAATTCGCCTGCCTTCGGTCTGCGCGTCGAGGTGCAGTCCATTCAGCACGCCATCATGATGCTCGGCATGACGAGGCTGAAGAAGTGGCTGGCGTTGCTGCTCGCCACAGCGGTCCGCGATCCGAACCTCAAGCCGTTGATGTTCGCTTCGCTGCGCCGGGGTTTCCTGCTCGAAACGCTGGTCGGCGACGCTCAGGCCGGCGAGGGCAAGGACGAAGCGTTCATCCTCGGCGTCTTCTCGTTGCTGGACCAGCTGTTCGGCGAACCGTTCGCGACACTGTTCGAGCGCTTGCAGATTCCCGAGGCGGTCCACGATGCGCTGGTCAGCGGCAACGGCGTCTACATGCCTTACCTGAAGGTGGCGCGTGCGCTCGAACGCTCGCCGGGCAAGCAGACCGGTGACCTTCTCGACGAATCCTTCATCACGCCGGCCGATTGCAATCGCGCGCTGCTCAAGGCGCTCGCCAATGCCAGTGTCACCGAGAACGGCGTCTGAGCGCCCGGTTCGATTTCGGGGCATGAGCAGGCCGGCTTTCGATGCCGACCGCGGATCGCGATGCGCTAGCATCCTGGCCTTGCAGCGAACCCGGGTGAGGCCTTGAATGACAGCTGACGAAATGAAGCGTGCCGTAGCGCAAGCGGCACTATCCCACGTGGTCGAGGATGCCGTGCTCGGCGTCGGAACCGGCTCGACCGTGAACCACCTGATCGATCTGCTGGCACGACAACCTGGTCTCGTGCGGCAGGCGGTATCCAGTTCCGAAGCATCGTCGCGGCGCCTGCAGGATGCCGGCATCGAAGTCCTGCTTCTCGACGATGTGATCGAGGCCGGCCGGTCGATCCCGGTCTACATCGATGGCGCCGATGAAATCGACGCATCGCTCGCCATGGTCAAGGGTGGAGGCGGTGCGCTGACGCGCGAGAAGATTCTCGCGGCCGCTGCCGATCGATTCGTCTGCATCGTCGACCGGAGCAAGATCGTCGATGTACTGGGACGTTTCCCGCTGCCCGTTGAGATCGTCCCGATGGCACGTGCGCTGTTGACGCGCCGATTCAGGCAGATCGGCGGCGAGGCGAGATTGCGCGCCGGATTCAAGACCGACAACGGCAACGAGATCCTCGATGTGCATGGCCTGCAGATCAGCAAGCCTCGCGAATCCGAAGCGCTGATCAACGGCTGGCCCGGCGTGGTGACGGTCGGCCTGTTCGCCGAGCGCCCGGCTGACCTTTGTCTCGTCGCGAGTGACAGTGGTGTGGCATCACTGACCGCACGCTGAAACGGCGACGTGGGCCAACGAGAAGCGGCTGAGGGGTCGTGGTGTACTGATGATACCATCACGCCACTAAACGCTCGACCAGCAGGCATGTTCCATGGCCACGACGATCGCGCTGTTCGGCGCAGGCGGTGGCCCATCCCTGTCATCCGGTCATCTTCAGTCCCGAGGTCCATGTCGCAGGCGCTGCCGACTATTTCGGCGGCGTTCGCGCGCCGCAATCGATCGTCTGCGCCTTGATGCAAGGGCCCGACGAGTCGTTCGCCTTCGGCGAGGCGATCGCAAAAACGATCTACCAGCCGATCGCGCGCTCTTATCGGGTCACGGTCGAACAGATGGCGTTGCACGAGCCGGGCTTGTCAGAAACCGTCTGCGCGACATTGCTCGATATGATGCGCGAAGCGATGGACGAAGTCGTGGCCCGGGGCGTGCCGGCCGAATGCGCGCGCGATTCTCTGCTGGGACACATGACGATCCTGTCGGCAGTCATCTTCAAGCAGATTCCCGGTCAGTTCTCCGAGGCCTGCAACAAGGCGATCTCGTTCGGCAAACCTCGCCTGATGCGCGACGACTGGAAGCAGGTGTTCGACCGAGGCGAAAGCACCGAGAGTATTCGTCGCATCACCTGAACCCGCAAAGGTGGCAAGCCTCATGAACGGACAACCTGCGATCGAGCAACCTTCAAACGGACAGCCGGCCGCCAGTGAGTCCGCCGTCGAAACGACCGCACTGGTCTGCGTCGACGGGCGTATCCATGCTCGTTACTGGCTCGAGACCGGCGACGATCCGCGCCGCGCGGCCGAAGTCATCGCCGGCGAACAATCCAGTGGCACCTTTACCGCCGTGCCCGGCGAAACGCCGGCTTTGAAGGCGCGCTCCGGGGCGAAGGTCGAGCGCCTGGTGATCCTCGATCATGTCTCGCAGCCGAGTCTGCCTACGCTGATGGATGCATCGCGATATACGCGATGCATCGTCGAACTCTCGTGGCCGATGGCCAACTTCGGACCATCACTGCCCAATCTGATGGCCACCGTCGCCGGCAATCTGTTCGAACTGCGCGCCGTATCAGGACTGAGGATCCTGGATCTTGCCGTACCCGATGGATTTGCCGCGGCTTGTCCGGGTCCCGCATTCGGCATCGAAGGCACGCGACGGCTGAGCGGCGTGATGCAGGGGCCACTCATCGGCACCATCGTCAAGCCCAGCGTCGGGTTGTCGCCGCGCGAAACGGCAGAAACGGTGCGCCAGTTGCTGGCGGGCGGGATCGATTTCATCAAGGATGACGAACTGCAGTCCGACGGCCCGCATTGCCCGTTCGACGAGCGTGCGCGCGCCGTGATGGCCGTGGTTCACGAAGCGGCGCAACGCCGGGGTCGTCAGGCGATGTTCGCCTTCAACCTCACCGGCGACGTCGATGAAATGCGTCGGCGCCACGATCTGGTGCTGTCCCTCGGCGGTACCTGCGTGATGGTCAGCCTGAATGCGATCGGCCTGAGCGGCCTGCTCGCATTGCGACGCCACTCGCAATTGCCCATTCATGCGCACCGTTGCGGCTGGGGATATCTCAACCGGGCGCCCGCCCTGGGCTGGGACTACGCGCCCTGGCAGACGTTCTGGCGACTGGCAGGGGCCGATCATCTTCATGTGAATGGCCTTGCGAACAAGTTCAGCGAGCCCGATCACAGCGTGATCGCCGCCGCACGCGCCGTGCTGCGGCCGCTGTCGAAAGCGCACCCGATGATCGCGATGCCGGTGTTCAGCTCGGGCCAGACCGGGTTGCAGGCTGCGCCGACCTACGAGGCGCTGGGAACGACCGATCTGATTCA
>JBGSTN010000428.1:0-1942 GCA_041736455.1 Burkholderiaceae bacterium
AATTGATGTTGCTGGCGCGCCAGGAGGCTGCGGTCGCGGCAGGCGAGTCGATGCAGGAGGTCGATCTCGCCGACGTGATCCGGCGGGTCGTCGGGACTCTCACCCAGGCCGCCGACGCGCGCGAAATCGAGCTCGGTTCGATGCGCTGCGAGCCGATGTCCGTCGTGGCATGGCCTGAAGCGGTCGACATCCTGTTGCGCAACCTGCTCGAGAATGCCATCAAGTACACCCCGCGCGGTGGCAAGATCGATGTCTCGGTCGAGCTTCGCGATGATGGTCCGATGCTGATCGTCCAGGACAGCGGCCCGGGCATACCAGTCGAAGAGCGCGATCGCGTGCTCGATCGGTTCTACCGGATCGACGCCGTCACTCGTGACCAGCACGACGAGATCGAAGGCAGTGGCCTGGGTCTGTCGATCGTGCGGGCGATCGCCGAGCAACTGGGTGCAAGCCTGCACCTGGCGCGCTCGCCGGTATTGGGGGGCCTGCGAGTGAGCGTGCAGTTCCGCGCACTGCGTCCGGCAGGGTCTTAAGTCTGATTTAAGTCCGCAGCCGCACAGTCGATCCGTGTTCAACGATCATTCTCCATGGAGAACTCATGAAAACGGAAAAGAACGCCAGTCGCTCTTTGCGGGCCCGACCCCTCACCCTGCTGATCGCCCTGTCACTGGGTGCGGCGTCCGCCGCAGGCGTGGCAACCGCGCGAAGCGCGACCGGTGCCAGTGACGTACCGTCGGCAGTCCGATACGCGCAGTCGGCCAGCCCGACGAATGCCGATGCGACAGCGTTTGCGCGGATGCCCGATTTCACGGCCATCACCGAACAGAACGGCCCCGCCGTGGTCAACATCACGGTCAAGGGCAAGCGTGACACGTCAGACGACGAACGCGCCCAACTGCCGTTCGACCCCGACGACCTGCCCGAATTCTTCAGGCGGTTCGGGCCGCCCATGCCGGGTCCCGATCCCGATGGCAACAACGACGCGCCAGGCGGGCGTGGTTTCCGCGGCCCCGCAGCCGGCCAGGGTTCGGGTTTCATCATCAGCGCCGATGGCATGATTCTGACCAATGCGCATGTCGTCGATGGCGCGGCAGACGTCACCGTACGCCTGACCGACCGCCGCGAGTTCACGGCGAAAGTGCTCGGCTCGGACAAACGCACCGACGTAGCCCTGATCAAGATCGAAGCCAGTGATCTGCCCGTGGTCAGGCTCGGGTCGCCTGCGTCGTTGAAGGCCGGCGAATGGGTACTGGCGATCGGATCGCCGTTCGGATTCGAGAACACGGTGACTGTCGGCGTCGTGAGCGCGAAGGGACGATCGCTGCCCAGCGACGGCATGGTGCCGTTCATCCAGACCGATGTGGCCGTGAACCCGGGCAACTCCGGGGGGCCGTTGTTCAATACTCGTGGTGAAGTGGTCGGCATCAACTCGCAGATCTTCAGTCGCACCGGCGGTTATCAAGGTGTCTCGTTCGCAATTCCGATCGATCTTGCGATGAACGTGCAACAACAGCTGGCGGCGAACGGATCGGTCGATCATGCACGACTGGGCGTGCTGATCCAGGAAGTCAACCAGTCGCTTGCGACCGCATTCGGTCTGCCGGCACCTCGTGGTGCGCTGATCGCCGAGGTCGTTGCCGACAGCCCGGCCGCGAAAGCCGGCTTGCGAACCGGCGATGTGATCCAGGCCGCCGGTGACCGCGAGATCATCGCTTCGGCCGACCTGCCCTCGATCGTCGGTCTGTCCAAACCCGGCTCGACGCTCGATCTGACGATCTGGCGTGAAGGCAAGGCACAGACGGTCACGGCGACCCTGGCGGGTGACCCGGACGAGCCCGTCAAGCAGGCAGCGGTCGACTCGTCGGGTGCAGAGAAGACGAGCCTGGGCCTCACACTTCGCCCGCTGCAGCCTGCCGAGCGCAAGTCGATCGGCCTGGACGGC
>JBGSTN010000465.1:0-4006 GCA_041736455.1 Burkholderiaceae bacterium
CCGCCGCGCAAGGTCCGCCGCGCTGAAGGGCTGGGGCATCGCAGCGCAGGCGTTGCCCGACTTCTAGCCGCGTCGCTCAAACCGTCCGCAGGGGTTCGGACGCACTCGATGCGCCGGATCCGATCTCGGCATCGCTTGCCATCACCTTGTCCGGCGTCATCGGCGTCGTTCGCAGGCGTCGGCCGGTGGCGTGATAGAACGCGGTGGACACCGCGGCCGAAACGGCGACGATGCCTATTTCGCCCACACCCTTGGCGCCGAGCCGGCTGACGATGCGGTCATCCTCTTCGACGAAGATCACGTCGATCTCGTGAATGTCGGCATTGACCGCCACGTGATAGCCGGCGAAGTCCCGGTTCATGAAACGTCCGAGATGGTGGTCGCAGTGTGTTTCCTCGTGCAACGCCTGGCTGATACCCCAGACCGCGCTGCCGCTCACCTGGCTCGTTGCGGTCTTGCCGTTGATGATTCGCCCGGCCGCAACGGCGCTCACGACACGTGTCACGCGCATCGTGCCGAGTGCTTCGTCGACACGGACTTCGCAGAACACGGCCGAATGCGTGGCCCGTGTGAATTTGCGCTGCTTGAGCACGGCGGGCAGCAGCAGATAGGTCGCTTCGAGATGCAACCTGCCGTTTGCCGCAAGAATGTCGACGAGGGAAATCCCCGATTCCGGGTCCGCGCAAGGGCGCAGCATGCCATCGACGAACTCGACGTGCTTCTCCTTCAATCCGGCAAGCGCGGAACCGTTCATCGCCTGCACCAGTTTCAACACCTCGCGGCGCAACTTCGCGCATGTCCATCGACTGCGGAACCGACCGTGCTGACATGCGATGAACCGCCTTCGATCGGGGCAACCGGCAACGTCGAGTCTCCGAGCCGGAAGCGAACCCGTTCCAGAGGCAGAGGGCACGACGGGATACTGTCCCTGGGTGTTCCGGTGTCTAGACGGTCGGGGCAATATCCGTGGGCATCAACGTCATGGTGGTCGACCTGCTTCTTGAAACGGCGCTGGGTTTGCCTCAGATTGCGCCGACGCTGCCGGTGACCGGCAACACGATGCCCGTCACATAGCCGGACATCACCGGCGAAGCGAGATAGACATAGGCCGGCGAAATCTCCTCTGGCTGCGCCGCGCGCTTCATGTCGGTCTGGCGACCGAATTTCGCGACTTCCCCGGCCGGTGAGTCTGCCGGGTTGAGTGGCGTCCATACCGGCCCGGGCGCCACGGCATTGACACGGATACCCTGCTCGATCAACTGGCTGGCGAGCGACTTGGTGAACGCATGAATCGCCCCCTTGGTCGCCGCATAGTCGAGCAGCCGGGCGCTGCCCCTCAGGCCGACCACCGATCCGGTGTTGATGATCGACGATCCCTCGCGTAGGTGCGGCACCGCGGCCCTGGTCATGTGGAAGTAGCCGCCGATATTGGTTTGCAGGGTCTCGTCCAGACGATCGTCCGTGAGGTCGGCGATCGACGACGCATGTTCCTGGAACGCCGCGTTGTTGACCAGGACGTCGAGACCGCCCAGCGACGCAACCGTCTCGTCGACTGCCTTGCGACACCAGGCGCTGTCCTTCACGTCACCGGCAAGCAGCAGGCAGCGTCGTCCCTCCGCCTGCACGCATCGTCGAGTCTCCTGGGCATCCTCGTGCGAATCCAGGTAAGCGATCGCGACATCGGCGCCTTCACGCGCGAACAATACGGCAACGGCGCGACCGATGCCCGAGTCGCCACCGGTGATCAGCGCAACCTTGTCACGCAGCTTGCCGCTGCCTTCGTAGTCCGGCGCCAGGAAGCGTGGCGCGAGTTCGAGTTCAGCCTCGCTACCCGGCTTATCGATGTGCTGGGCCGGAAGTTCCACCGGCTGTTCATCTGTACCGGCCTGTACGGCATCGCCCTGGCCGCCTCCAGTGTCCTGGCTGTCTTTCGAACGCTTCTGCCGCGATTTCTGCGCCTGCCCGGCAGCGTCCGCTTCGTCCTGCGTGTGCTGGATGGTCCGTTGCCGTGAAATCGTAGCGGCCGTCCCGCTATCGCCCTGTGTGTCGCGCCGCGTGTTCCTGTTCATCGGGAAATCCTCGTCTATCGAGTGCGTATCGATCGCTTGTGCGTAGTCCGACATCCGGGTGATGTTCGACTGATGACTGGCAGCCGGCAATCCGCAATACGGTGTCTGCTCGCTCGTCCGCTGGCGCGGCAACGCGTATGCCCGTGCAAGTCGCAGATCGACACGGCTGGCTCACTCGCGGCTTGTCGATTCGTGTTGCAGCCTTCCTGGTTCTTGCCGCCGGCTTCTCGGTTCCTGGCGCCTGCACTGCGCTGTGGATGAACGATGCCGGTCGAACGGCACTGGTTGCGAAATGCCGGGAACATAGATTGCCGCAACGACCGACTGCCGGTGAGCGTGTCGCCCGGCGCCGCAGGAGAGTACCGATGGAGATGCTGAGTATCAACGGCGTGCAGATTCGACTGCCCGCTGATCCGAGGGTGTCGTTGCTCGACCTACTGCGTGAGCATGCGCATCTGGGCGGGACGAAGGTCGGATGCAATCAGGGCGCATGCGGCGCATGCACGGTACTCGTCGATGGCGAGCGGATTCTGTCGTGCCTGGCGCTCGCCGTGCAGTTCCGGGATCGTTCGATCACGACGATCGAAGGTCTGGCATCTCACGGCGACATGCACCCGTTGCAGCGTGCATTCATCGACCATGATGGTTTCCAGTGCGGCTATTGCACGCCGGGGCAGATCTGTTCTGCCGTCGGCATGGCCGAAGAGTTGCGGCGCGGTGTGCCCAGCCATTTCACCGTCGACCTTTGTGCGGAAAGGATCGCGCCCACTCGTGAAGAACTGCGCGAGCGCATGAGTGGCAATCTGTGCCGATGCGGTGCCTATAACGGTATCGTTGCAGCGATCGACGAGGTGTACGGCGAGGTGTCCGAATGACGCCGTTCGCCTATCGCCGGGCTACCGACGCGACCGATGCCATTCGCCAGGGCAGTTCGCCGAACGCCCGCTATCTTGGCGGCGGGACCAATCTCGTCGACCTGATGCGCGAGACGATAGAGCGACCGGCGTTACTCGTCGATGTAACCGGTCTGTCCGGAACGATCGACGAGCGCGCAGACGGCAGCCTGATGATCGGCGCGGCGACCCGCAATACGGCGCTGGCCGCGCACCCTGCTGTCCGGCGGCGTTTTCCGCTCCTTTCCCGGGCAATCATGGCCGGGGCGTCGGCACAGATTCGCAACATGGCCACGGTAGGGGGCAATATTCTCCAGCGCACGCGGTGCACGTATTTCTACGATGAAGAAGGCTCGCGCTGCAACAAGCGCAAGCCTGGGCAGGGCTGCGACGCGATCGACGGGATCAATCGCAGTCATGCCATTCTCGGTGCTTCCCCTGCCTGCGTCGCGACGCATCCTTCCGACATGTGCGTCGCACTCGCGGCGCTCGACGCGGTGGTCCACCTGCATGGCACGAGCGGCGAGCGGAGCCTGCCGTTGACCGCGTTCCACCGTTTGCCGGATGGCGACCCCTCGATCGAGACTGCGCTGGAACCGGGCGAACTGATTACCGCCATCGAAGTCCCGGTGCTTCGATTCTCGCAGCGCTCGACCTATCGCAAGGTACGTGATCGGGCGAGTTATGCCTTTGCGCTGGTCTCGGTGGCCGGTGCGATCGATGTGGAGGACGGCGTGGTGAAGGACGTCCGGATCGCGCTCGGGGGTGTGGCCCCCAAACCGTGGCGTGCCCACGCCACGGAGGCTGCTCTGCGCGGCCAGCCGGCCCACCTGGATACCTTTCGCAGCGCAGCCGAGGCCGAACTCGCCGCCGCCGTACCGTTGCACGGCAACGGATTCAAGGTCGAGCTGGCGACGCGAACCATCGTTGCCGTGCTCGGCGAATTGATGGAGTCCGATTCATGAGCCTCAAGTCCACGATGCAGTCCATGGTTGCCAAGGCCGTCGAGCACGCCCCCGACTCGTGGATGCCCGGCGGCAGACC
>JBGSTN010000473.1:0-9649 GCA_041736455.1 Burkholderiaceae bacterium
GCGATGCCGACGACTGGATCGCACTCGGTGAGGCGGCCCTGCGCAGCAATCGTGTGGAAGATGCGCGTACCGCATTCGAACATGCCGCTGCGTTGCGTCCCGACGCCCTCGCCGAAGCGGGCTGGGTCCGTACCCTGATGCTCGAACGACGATACCGCGAAGCCCTCTCGTTCGCAGCCCACGTTGCCGGCGCACACCACGATTCCGCGATCGGTTCAGCGCTCTACGCGTGGCTCTTGTGGCTCGGCGCGCGTCCGGAGATCGCACGCCACGTGATCGCCGAAGGCCTACGCTATCTGCCGGACGATCCATTGCTCGCGCGGCTCGCTGCAGCGCTCGACCGGGCTGACGCAACAGGCACGGTCATTCCGCCGGATCCACGGTTCGGGCCGCCACTCCTGGCAAGCGCTTCGACGGAAGGTCGACAGACCATTGCCACGGCGCTGTTGATGCCGGGAGGAAGGTACGCGATCAGTGCCGCCCAGGCGATGCCCAATTCCGGCCCGATTCACATGATCGATGCAGCGGGCGGGCACAGATACGCGCGAGTCACCAGTATCGACAGCGATGGTTTTCTCGCTGTGCTCGCGTTGGACGACCCGATGCCGACCCCGATCGGCATGACGACCCGACAGCGTCGGCTCTTTGCCGGCTCGCCGATGATCGCCGTTGCCCACTCGCGCGAGGCGCCGCCGTCGGGCGCATGGCCAACGATGCGGATCGGGTTTCTCGGGCAGCGACTCGAGAGCAGCAGCCTGCACGATCCAGGTGTTTCGTTGGCAGGGATGGTCGACGGAGCAGTGTTCTTCGATCTTTCCGGCACTGTGCTCGGCATGAGCGTGCGACATGGCACCCGAGGTGCCACGCTCGTCAGCGGCCGATGGCCGATTCACGGCGTGCAGGAAACGCCGAACGATTCGATCCCGGCCGCCGAGCCACGAACCGTGGAGGAAACCTATGAGATCGCACTCGGTTGCGTGTTGCAGCTGGTCGCTTGATGTTTCAACCGGCTGTCTGCCATGAAATTCGTTCGACACTTCTTCGGGACCGGGACCATGAACCATCGAAATCGCTTCGCTATCGAGGCTTCCGCTGCCGCCGGAACAAACAGTACCGGCAAGTCCGGTAAGACCACCGAGGCCGGCAAGTTGGCCAAGACCGGCAAGTCGGCCAAGTCTGCCAAGGTCCGCCAGTCGGTCGAGGCAGTCGATTCAGGCGGCGCGGTCAGGCGGACGAAGGGCATCAAGGCGACGAAGGCAAAGAAGCGGGAAATGGCAACCGATCCCACCGGCGCGATCGCGTCCGACCGGAAGACCGTGCGACGCGATGAGCGTGGCGCGGTCGAACTCTCGAAGATCACCGAGCCGAAGAAGCAGCGCCGCAATCCGGTACGCGACAGTTTTACGATGCCCGAGGTCGATTTCGCATTGATCGCCATGCTCAAGGACAGGACATTGTCGGCAAAGCGCATGACGAGGAAGAGCGAGCTGCTGCGGGCCGGTGTGCATGCATTGGCCGCGATGCCGACGGCCGACCTGATCGATTCGCTGGACCGACTCGAACCCGTGGTCATCGGCCGCTCGAAGAAGCGCTGAGTCATCGATCGAGGCCGAACCGGAGCGCGGTGCGATCGGAGGCGGCATTCAGTCTCGATTCCGCCTCCTGAAGGCGATCCAACCCGCCAGCAGGGTGAAGGTGATGACGATCACGACGATCACGAGAAAGCCGTGTGGCGCAGCGGCAAGCGGAATTCCGCCCACGTTCATGCCCAGCAGGCCGGCGACGATGTTGATCGGCAACGCGAGTACCGTCACCACCGTCAGGGTGAACAGGCTTCGGCTGGTCTGTTCACCCTGACGGGCGCCGATTTCTTCCTGCAACAGCTTGATGCGCTCCTGCAGTTCCGCCACGTCGCGAATGATGAGGGTGAACTCCTCGGTGGCCTGCCGCAGTTGCTCGAGATCGTGCGGCGTCATCCATGGCGGCGGCTGATGCATCATGCGAAACAGCGCGCTCGGCTCCGGCGCGAGCAAGCGTTGCAGTCGGACCAGCACACGCCGCAGTTTGCCGAGATCGGCCCGCTGGTTCTGCAACCTTCCGACCAGCAACTGGTCTTCGATGTCGTCGACCCGCACAGTCGCCTCGCGGACGATGCGTCCCAGCACGTCCCCCTGGTCGCGCATCAGCCGGTCGAGGAAGCTCACCGGCGAATCGAACCGGCAACCGTCCCTGACGGCCTCGCGTAGCCGATCGATCGAACGTAGCGGATGCAACCGCGCACTGACCGCCAGACGCGGACTGACATGGAGCCACAGCGTCGCGATCTCCGACGGATCGAACGCGAATTCATAGGCCACATCGTTGATGACGGCGATCAGGTTGCCGTGGGCGTTTTCGATGCGACTGGATCGTGAGCCCTCATGCAGTGCTTCGAAGTACGCTGAAACGACCGCCAGATTGTCGCAGATCCAGTTCTCGGCCGACGCATCGCCGAGATTGAAGTGCAACCAGACGAATCCGGGCCCGTCGTCCCCTCGTGCCCATCGCACAGCGCCGTCGAGGTCGATCGCCACGCCCGCCGCGTCCGGGAGGAAGCGGTAGCCGCAGATGAGCCCATGCTCGTCGGAGCCGTAGCGCAGCCCCGTCACATTCAAGCGGTCACGTGCACGACGTTCCAGGGCGCCGGATTCACTCCCTTGTGTCCACGTCTCAGTGCAGGCCCATGCAGTTTGCGTAGTAGGTGACTGTCGCCGGCCAGTCCGAGAAGATGCCCTCGATGCCGACATCGCGTGCCAGCACGTCGAGCGCCTTGTACATGTCGCCGTCGTTGCGAATCGCCTTGCCTTCCGGATCGAAGTAGTAGTAGAAGCCGCCCTTGCTTGCTCCGGCGCGCAGGTCCGCCCGCTCGAATGTCCAGGTGATGATCTTGAAGCCGACGTTCTTGATGTCCTGCGCGTAGGTCGACGGTACGACGTTGCCGGCAGCATCGATGTCCAGCAGCGCCGGCATAGGCGGCGCGAAATAGCGGACGCCCTTCTGGTAAAGATCGCTGAGTTCCGCGAGAGTCTGGCGCGGCACGGGCGGATTGGCGGTCGGATCTATGCTGTCGAGGTACACGGCCTGGCGCCCGAATTTGGGCGCAGCCTGCACCCAGTACAGCACGTCGCGCTTGTCGAACGACTGCAGCCAGACATCGCGCGGCCGGATGCCCGCCGCATGCAATTCGTCGACCAGCTTCTGCGCGTAGTGCGCCTGGCTACCGAAGGCCTGCGCGATCCTGGCTTCATCACCGCCCTTGAGTTCGGGCGTGTGCTTGACGCCGAGTTGCTCGTTGAGCGCGAGACTTTCACGCAGGCTCATCAATGTACCGCGACCGGTGTAGAGATCGGTGCGCCATGACGCGGTGCCCCCAAGGTAGCCCTCGGCCGTCTCCGCCTTCGGGTTGCTCGCGTCCATCTTGCCCTGAAGAGTCCGGTACTGTGCGAGCAACAGGTCGCTGGTGCAGCACTTCGGCGCCGGCGTTTGACTCGGTCCGGACCAGGGCACACTGCATTGCGCGTTCAGCGGCGTATCGACGATGTTGGTGGTCGTGTGCAGATCGCACTCGGAATGCCGGCAGACCAGTTCGCCATCCTTCGTGAACGTGACGTCGCATTCGACGATGCCAGCCCCCATGCGCGCGCCGGCCTCGTAGGATTCCCGGGTGTGCTCGGGGAACTGAAGCGCCGCACCGCGATGCCCGATCGAGAAGTCGGTGCGATAGAACGGACCGCGCTTGCACTGCAGGAGTTTGTCCTTGAGCGCCCCCGGCTGCATGCCATCGACCAGGTAGAACGGCCTCGGCCCCAGTTCGACCTGCCCGTCGATGCGACCAGGCCCCCCATGGGCCCAGGCTTGAGCGGACGACAACACACCTACGACGATGAACAACCGACACGCAATCTTGCTCTTCATTGCAATCTCTCGGAATGGACGGTGAATCGGAATGTAGAGGCGCGATGTGAAGCGCTCGTGACATGCCTGCGAACGGAGATCCGCCGGATCAATCCATGAACTCGTCGTAGGCGACCTGTTCGTAGGCCGACAACAGGTCCCAGGGAGCGGGCTCTGCCGGATCGGGCATTTCGGCCATACCGCGAAGTATCGTCACGGAAACGGTTCTCGAGGCGGTGCCGTCGTCCCGCCGTGACTCGATCCGCAATGCGATCTTCCTGCCGTCGGACCAGAGCACACGGTGTGTCCATCCCCGGTTCCGCTCGACCAGCCAGCGACCTTCATCGGAGGTCGCCGTCGAATCGACATCCATGGCGCCGAGTTCGCTCGTTGGAACCAGCATCGCCATCGCCTCGAAGTTTCCATCGAACGAAACCGTCGAGAACTCGGCTTTCGGGATCTCGACGACCATCTGCCTTTCGCGATCGACGAGGCTCAGATGCACGTTGCCATCTGCCGCAAGACGAAGCCAACGCCCGGACCTGTCGACGTCAAGGTGCTTGTGCCCGCGATGGGGCTCGGACGACTCGTCATGGTCGTGTCTCGTTCGCGTGGGAAGGATCCGCTCCGACCAGACCTGTCGGTCACCGCGAACGAGGTGTTCCTGCCAGATATCGGTGCGCGTCACACCGGACGCCAGTGTCATGCTCATTTCATGGTGGACCAGGGCATCGAGCGCAGGCACGCCGTCCAATCCCTCGCCGGCCGCCCTGGCAAGGTTCGGCAACAACAGAGAAATGGCGGCCAGGCCGGCGGCAACCCGTGAGGCGAGGCGCGGGACACAGGATGCGCGCCCCGCGATTCGAACTTGCGTCCATGTCTGCATGTCAGTACCCGGCCGCCGCACGCACCAGCGAGAAAACGCGCGTGTTGTCGATGGTGCCCTTGAAGCTCCTGGCGACCTTGGGGCTGCCTGTCGCGTACAGCATCACGTCACCGCCTCCATGGGTCTCGGAACCCGGAGCACCGCGGCGTATCGCCACTTCCTGAAGATAGTCGTTGCCGGTCACCACCGACTGATCGAGGTTGGCTCGCACGTCGACGCGATTGGCGCCATTCCCGAAGACCAGCGTGGTGTAGTTGACGCCGTTGGCATCGGTACTGGGCAGGTCGTTGGCATAGTTGACGTTCAGTCCGAGGATGTCTGTGCCGCGCTTGCCGTAACCGTTGAATGCCATCGTGTGATCATGATCGGCGGTCGCCACGATCAGGGTGTCGTCCAACTCTGGATCGATCCGGCGCATCTGGTCGACTGCACTCTGGATCGCATCGTCGAATGCCTTGGTATCCGCCAGCGCTCGCGCGGCATTGGTACCGTGCAGCGCATGATCGATGCGCCCGCCTTCGACCATCAGGAAGAACCCTTTCGGATTCTTCGACAGGATCTCGATCGCCTTGACCGTCATCTGCGCCAGGCTCGGTTCGACGGTGGGATCGCGGTCCAGTTCATACGACATATGGCCCTGTGTCAGCGCAAAGTCGAACAGTGCGATCAGCCTCGATCCTGGCACTGCCGGCGCAGCGGTCAAACCGTTCAGATCGTTTGCCACGTAGTAACCCTGGGCCTGCAATTCGCCGAGCAGGTTGCGCCCGTCAGGACGGCCGCGCTTGGTTGTCGGATCGTAGGGACGCCAGTATGTCGAGATGCCGCCCATCAACACATCCACACCCTTACCCAGCGCGGGATTGAATCCGTCGCCACCAGGCACCGCTTGCCGCGCGATATCGTATTCGGCGTCCCGGTGGCAGATGTGTGCGTAGGTGGCTCCCGGCGTCGCGTGGGTCAGCCTCGCGGTGGTCACCGCGCCGGTCGACTTGCCGCGGGCAATCGCCATTTCCAGCAAGGTGGTGGAGGCATGGCCGTTGCCGGACGCCGGACAATTGTTGATGGCATTGTTGACACCGCTCACGGGATCCTTGCCCGGCGCGATCGCGTGGGTGCCCCCGTCCATCGCCAGCACTTCATTGCGGGTCTTCACGCCGGTCATGTAGGCCGCCATCGAAGGCGCACTGTCGGTCGTCTGTGCGTCGAGCGAGAAGGTCTTGATACGGGCCGTATAGGGCAGCCTGTCCATCGCCAGCGACCCTTCCTCCTTGACGTATTTCAGGCGGGTGGCAGTCGTCGTGACCGGCCCCATGCCGTCACCGAGGAAGAAGATCACATGCTTGGCGCGCTTGCCTGAATGGTCGCGTCCGTGCGCATCCCATTCGTCGGACGCATTGGCGGTTGTGGCCTGAAGACAAGCCAGCAGAATCAACGAACAGCCGACAACTGACGGCCTTGCGAAACGATGCACTTTCATTCGAATTACTCCGTTGTGGCCACGGCTCAGAGGCCGGATGCCGACTTGACGAGATCAAAGACGAGCGTGTTGTCGATCACGCCATGAAACCGGTCGGCGCCCATGCCGGCAGCACCGAGGAAGACGTCGGCGCCACCATGGGTTTCGTTGCCGACTGCCGTCGGAATCACCGCTTCCTGGTGATAGTCCTTCGCCGAGACCTGCAGATCGGTCAGATCGGTCATTGCGCTGCGGTTCCCGACAATCCGGTTCTCGCCGTTGCCGAACACCAGCGTGGTGAAGGGCTTGCCATCCGCATCGATGGCCGGCACCGTTGGCTTGGAGAAGTCCCGCATCAGGCCGAGGATGCCGGGATTGTCGGGCGTCGTCTTGCCGGTCAACGAGGCGTACCCGTTCATCACCATCGTATGGTCGTGATCGGCGGTGACCACGATCAGCGTGTTGGAAAGATCGGGGTCGCTCTGCCTGACCCGTTCGAGCGCTGCCTTGATCGCGTCATCGAATGCCTTGCCCTCCGCAAGCGCGCGCGCAGCATTGGTACTGTGCAGCGCGTGATCGATGCGACCGCCTTCGACCATCAGGAAGTATCCCCTCCTGTTCTTTGCAAGGATGTCGAGCGCTTTCAACGTCATGTCGGCAAGGCTGGGCTCGCGCAGCGGATCTCGATCCAGCTCGTAAGACATGTGTCCCTCGGCGGCGGCAAAATCGAACAAGCCGATCAGTCGCGCATGATCATCGGTCGGCGCCGCATCCAGGCCGCTGCGATCACTGACGAAGCGGTATCCATGCCCTTCCAGCTCCGACACCAGGTCACGCCCGTCGGGACGTCCGCGGGGTTGCGACCCGGCCTCGTACGGACGCCAGTACTGGCTGATTCCGCCCAGCATCACGTCCAACCCCCGCCCCAATGCCGGGTTGTAGCCTTCGCCGCCCGGTACCGCCTGACGCGCGATCTCATACTCGGCATTGCGATGGCACACATGCGCGTAGGTCGCCGCCGGTGTGGCATGCGTCAGGCGTGCGGTCGTGACCACACCGGTTGCCCTGCCCTTGTCGATCGCCCTCTCCAGCAGTGTGGCCGCCGGCGCGCCATTGCCGCTGCTCGGGCACTTGTCGACCGAATTGCTGACGCCCGTCGTCGCATCCTTTCCAGGAGGCACCGGCATCGTCTCGGCGTTCATCGCCAGCACTTCGTTGCGCGTCTTGATGCCGGTCATGTAGGCGGCCATCGAAGGCGCGCTGTCGGTCACCTGTGCGTCCAGCGAGTAGGTCTTGACGAACGCCGTCGCGGGCAGCTTGTCGATTTCGAGTTCGCCGGATTCGCCTGCCGCGTAGATCCTGGTGGCGGTCATGGGCACGAGACCATAACCATCGCCCAGGAAGAAGATCACATTCTTCGGCCGTTGTCGAGATTCGGCATCTCTCGACCGACGACGTTGGTGCGGGTCGTCTCGCCCCCGGCTCGCGTCATCGGTCGCGTCGCGAACATCGGACTTCGCCGACGCACCGATCGCTTCCGCACCGATATTGCTCACGTCGGATCCACAGCCGGACACTACGAGGGTCGCGCCCAACGCGGCCCAGATCGCACTTCGTCGCATACATTGCTCCTCGAATGGATGCGACAGCGTAGAGACGGGATGTGACAAATCGATGTACGCCGGCGCGGCGACGAGTGACGACCCGCATCACGCGTCGAAATCGCGCCATGCCGACGACATCTCCTTTTGCTCAGCCAGGCGACAGCAGCGCAGGCGGAATGTCGTAGCAGACCTCGACAGCAGCGACAGCGACCACGACTCGCTCATGAGGCCCTTCAGGGTGCAGGTCCGCGCCGCCCACCACCGCATTCACCGTTACGTGTCCGTACGGCAGCGACGCGGCAACCTTCGCCTTGTCGACAGCGTCCGGATGCTGCACGCCGATGGTCACGGTGATCTGCATCGCGTCGGGGTCGAGATCGAGACTGCGAAACAACGAGAGCGAACTGTGGTGCAGACAGTCCTGCACCGCGCGCAACGCGGCCTTCGTGTAGTCGCTGCCGTGCAGATCGTTGCCCGTGCCCATTTCGAGAATGATGCGCTGACGACTCATGACGACGCTCCTGGGAAAGCGAGATAGACCGAAGCGATCGCCGTGGCAATGACGGTCTTGCCGTCGCCGGTCGCGTGCGGGACATCGAGGCCACCGCGCACGACAGATACGCGCGAACGTCCATACGGCAGGATCTTCTGCACTTCGGCAGGATCCACGTGGTCGGGTTCGGCGACCGCGATCGTCACGTGCACGACCATCTCGTCGAGCGCGCGGCCGAATGCATGGGCTACCGATAACGAGTTGTGCCAGAGTGCATCGCGCAGCGCCCGCTGGGCTGCCTTGGTGTAGTCCTCGCCATGAAGGTCGGTCCCCATGCCGATTTCGATCGCCATCCGCTGCAACGTCATCGTAGCGCTCCGAGGTCGGCCATTGGGCTGGCCATCAAACCCGCGCTCGGCCGATGCGATTCAACCCTGCCAGGCAGCAGGCGTTGGTGCCGGAGGCGAGAATCGAACTCGCACCCTGTTTCCAGGACCGGATTTTGAGTCCGGCGCGTCTACCAGTTCCACCACTCCGGCAATGAAGGGGGATGCAAAGAGCGCATTATCGGCATTCAGGCCGCGCAGAGCAAATCGGCTGCGTTGGACTAGGATCGGTACTGCATGATCCCGACCGCGCCACGCCGACTTTCCGCCCTCCGTTCAACGCCCTCCGTCCAAATGACACCGGAACATTCCGCGCGATGACCGCTTTCGACCAGGAAACCGCCCTGACCCGCCGTGACGACCACCACTGGGACGGACGGGTGCATGCGGCCTACAACATCGGCGACAATCCCAATGGCGGATACCTGGCAGCGATCGCGATGGGCGCCTTGCAGCAGTTGATGCCCATGCATCCCGACCCGTTGAGCCTGACCGTCCAGTACCTGCGCCCAGGTTCGCCCGACGAGAACTGCGAGATCGATGCACGCGTGATCCGGTCCGGGCGGACGATCACCTCGGCGACGGCCACGCTGAACCAAGGGGGTCGGCCGCGCATCGAGGCGTTTGCCGCCATGGGAAATCTGGGCGGCGGGGTCGGCGAAAAACCGGTTCTGACCATCGCACCGCCTGTCGTCCCGCCACCCGAGGATTGCATCTCACGGCCCTCCAACAAGCAGGGCATCCATATGGCGATCTTGGATCGGCTGGATATCCGTCTGCACCCGGACTATGCGATTGCCACGATGGCCGAAGGCGACGTGTCCGAGACCCGCGACACGCCCGCGTCGCTCGCCAAGGTCAGCCACGAGGCGGTCGAACGGGCGGCGCAGG
>JBGSTN010000507.1:0-6982 GCA_041736455.1 Burkholderiaceae bacterium
CTCGCGTGCCGACAGAGCCAGCGCGATGCCGATCCGATAGACCGCATCTTCGGTCAACGTCTTGTCGACGATCCCTCGAATATCGTAGGCCTTGAAGATCGAAGCGGAGAGAGTGTCGGGGACTGAGGACATGGCGCTCGGGATTGACGGGTTGAGGACGTAATTTGTAACAGTCGGGAAACAGACATTTGCCGGAAAAAGACGTCGACACGGGAGAGTTCGCGTCAACACCGGGCGATAATTGCAGGTTGACTCTTAACGACGCGAAGATAATCCGTTGAATTCTCCGACAGTATCGCTCATCCGACCCGCTCTCGTATTTCCGGAGCAACGCTCATGATCCTCGTCACCGGCGGTGCCGGTTTCATCGGCTCCAATTTCGTTCTGCAATGGCTTGCCGAGACGGGTGAACCGCTGATCAACGTCGACAAGCTCACCTATGCGGGCAATCCGGAGAATCTGCAAAGCATCGATGGTCGGCCCGGCTACGAATTCGTCGCCAATGACATCTGTGACCGTGCGGCTATCGATCTTTTATTGGACAGGCACAATCCGCGCGCGATCGTGCATTTCGCCGCCGAAAGCCATGTCGACCGTTCGATCAGCGGTCCGGCCGAGTTCGTCCGCACCAACATCGAGGGGACGTTCACGCTGCTGGAAGCCACGCGCGCCTGGCTGGCGATGCGTTCATCGTCGGAACGCCAGGCTTTCCGCTTCCTGCATGTATCGACCGACGAGGTCTACGGTTCGCTCGCGGCGGACGATCCGGCGTTCTCGGAAACGACTGCCTATGCACCCAACAGCCCGTATTCGGCGTCCAAGGCAGCGAGCGACCACCTGGTGCGCGCCTACCATCACACCTACGGCCTGCCGGTGCTCACGACGAATTGCAGCAACAACTACGGCCCTTACCAGTTTCCCGAAAAGCTCATCCCGTTGATGATCCTCAATGCGCTCGCCGGTGAGTCGCTGCCGGTATACGGCGATGGTCTGAACGTGCGCGACTGGCTGTACGTCGGCGACCATTGCAGCGCGATCCGCCGTGTTCTCGAAGCCGGACGTCCTGGCGAGGTCTACAACGTCGGCGGCAACAGCGAGCGGACCAATATCGATGTGGTGCGCACCCTGTGTACCATGCTCGATCGACGCCGCCCTCGCGCTGATGGCAAATCGTACGACACGCAGATCAAGTACGTCGGCGACCGACCCGGGCACGATCGTCGTTACGCGATCGACGCACGAAAGATTGCCCGCGATCTGGGCTGGAGCCCGACCCAGACCTTCGAAACCGGCATCGCACAGACCGTCCAGTGGTATCTCGACAATCCGGAATGGACAGAACGCGTGAAGTCGGGCGCCTACCGTCACTGGCTGGAAAAGAACTACGCAAACCGAGGCTAGAATCCGCGCCATGACTCGTAAAGGCATCATTCTCGCGGGTGGTTCAGGCACCCGGCTCTACCCCGTCACCCACGTCGTCTCCAAGCAGCTTCTGCCCGTCTACGACAAACCGATGATCTACTATCCGCTCAGCACCCTGATGCTGGCGGGCATTCGTGACATCCTGATCATTTCGACGCCCGTCGACACGCCGCGCTTCCAGCAATTGCTGGGCGACGGGTCGCAATGGGGGCTTGCCATCACCTATGCGGTGCAACCCAGCCCCGACGGACTGGCCCAGGCCTACATCATCGGACGCGATCATGTTCGGCAATCGCCCTCGGCATTGGTGCTCGGTGACAATATCTTCTACGGGCACGACCTCAACCGGATGCTGGCTCGCGCCGACGCCCGTATCGAAGGAGCCAGCGTATTCGGCTACCACGTCCAGGATCCCGAGCGCTACGGCGTGGTGGCATTCGACAGCGATGGCCGGGTATCGAGCATCGAGGAAAAACCTGCCAGGCCCAAGTCGAATTACGCGGTCACCGGTCTCTACTTCTACGACGCACAGGCGAGCGACCTCGTCATGCAGATCAAGCCCTCGGCGCGCGGCGAACTGGAGATCACCGATCTGAACCGGCTCTACCTGGACGCCGGACAGCTTTCGGTCGAGGTCATGGGACGCGGTTTCGCGTGGCTCGATACCGGCACCCACGATTCGTTGATCGAAGCGTCGAGCTTCATCCAGACCATCGAGAATCGCCAGGGCCTGAAGGTTGCCTGCCCGGAGGAGATCGCCTTCCGCATGCGATTCATCGACGGCGAGCAGGTTTCGCGGCTGGCCGATCCGCTGAAGAAGAATGCCTACGGTCAATACCTTCTGCGCATGCTCGCAGAGCCCGAACAAGGTTGGCTCGATCGACCCCAGGGTCGTCGGCGCGAGGACGTTCTATGAGAGTCATCGAAACCGAACTGCCCGATGTGCTGATTCTCGAACCGCGCGTGTTCGAAGACGAGCGCGGCTTCTTCATGGAAAGTTTCAATCTCGACGTGTTCCAGCAGGCGACCGGCGTAGGCGCCGATTTCGTGCAGGACAACCACTCGCGCTCCCGGCAACACGTGCTGCGCGGTATTCACTATCAGGTGAATCATCCGCAGGGCAAGCTCGTGCGTGTCGTCCATGGCGAGGTGCTCGACGTGGTGGTCGACTTGAGGCGCAGCTCGCCACAGTTCGGGCAGCACGTCGCGGTGCTGATCAGCGAAGCCAACCGGCTGCAGCTATGGGTGCCGCCCGGCTTCGGGCACGGATTCATGGTGCGTTCGGAATTCGCCGACTTCCTGTACAAGGTGACCGAATACCGTGTCGCCGAGGACGAGCGAACGCTGGCCTGGGACGATCCCAGCCTCGGCATCGACTGGGGACCCGACGCACCGCTGCTTTCCGACAAGGACGCCCGGGGAAGTCGGCTGCTCGAAGCCGACTTGTACGATTGATGCGAATCCTCATCACAGGCACTACCGGACAACTCGGCTGGGAATTGCAGCGCAGCCTTGCGCCATTCGGCGAAATCCTGGCACCTGCGCGCACCGCACTGGATCTGTCGCGGCCCGAGCAAGTCGAGTCCTGGCTCGACAGTGCGAAACCCGACCTCGTCGTCAATCCGGCTGCCTACACGGCGGTGGACAAGGCCGAAGTCGAAAAGTCCCTGGCCTTCGCCGTCAACCATCACACACCGGCAGCGCTTGCCCGCTGGTGCGCGAAGTCGCGTGTGCCCCTGATTCATTTCTCGACCGACTATGTCTTTCCGGGCACAGGCAGCGAACCGTTCGTCGAAAGCAGCTCGACCGGCCCGGTCAATGTCTACGGAACGAGCAAGCGCGACGGTGAACAGGCGGTGCGTGACAGTGGCTGCACCCACTACATCTTCCGCACGAGCTGGGTCTATGCGGCACGCGGCCAGAATTTCCTGAACACCATGCTCCGGCTTGCAGACTCGCGCCCGGAAATCCGCGTGGTCGACGATCAGATCGGCGCGCCGACACCGGCCCGGCTGCTTGCGGATCTCACCGCGCAGGTCATCGGTGCGATGCGTGTCCGGCCCGCGAAGATCGCCGAAACCTGCGGTACCTATCACGTGACAACATCGGGTCAGACATCGTGGCACGGTTTCGCCACGGAGATCATGCGTCTGCGCAGCGCCGTCACCGGCCTGCCGGCGCCCGTCGTGACCGCGATTCCGACGTCCGAATACCCGACGCCGGCAAGCCGGCCGATGAATTCTCGTCTGGACTGCAGCCGTTTCCAGGAAACCTTCGGCCTTCTCCTGCCCGACTGGCGCGACGGCCTCGGAACGACCATTTCCGATCGGCTGCTCCGATGACCGGCGTATCGCAAGCGCTTGCGCCGAGGTCGCAGCGGACGGGACAACCGGTCGTCGCCGGCCATCCGATTTCGCCGCTGCGCCTGGCACGGACCGTCTGGTCGAGACGCAATCTGATCGCGCAGCTCGTCAAGCGCGAATCGATCGGGCGATACAAGGGCGCGTCGCTCGGCGCGATCTGGCTGGTCCTGACGCCGCTGCTGATGCTGACCATCTTCACGTTCGTGTTCAGCGAGGTTTTCAAGGCACGCTGGACGCCACCCAGCGGCGTGACGACGACCGGCGGAAAGGCCGAGTTTGCACTGGTGCTCTTCGCCGGGCTGTCGGTGTTCAATTTCTTCTCCGAGTGCGTACAGAAGGCGTCCACGTTGATCGTCGGCAATGTCAGTTACGTGAAGAAGGTGGTCTTTCCGCTCGAGGTACTGCCGATCATTTCGGCATTTTCGGCGCTCGTGCATTTTCTCGTCAGCGTGCTCCTGCTCCTGTTGATGCAGTGGCTGATCTGGGAACGCATTCCTTCGACAGCTCCGCTGCTGATTCTGGTGATCATCCCGTTGTTCCTGCAGATACTCGGCGTGAGCTGGTTCCTCTCCTCGCTGGCAGTGTTCGTCCGCGATATCGGCCAGACCGTCGGCGTGCTGCTGACGGCATTGATGTTTCTGTCGCCGATCTTCTTTCCGGCCAGTTCGCTTCCGGAGCAATGGCGCTTCGTGAGCACGTTGAACCCGCTCGCCTACCCGATCGAGGAAACCCGACGGGTACTGATCTGGGGACAGGTTCCCGATACGGGCGGTCTGGTGCTGAGCGTGCTCGTGTCCTGCTTCATCGCCTGGCTGGGTTTTGCCTTCTTTCAGAAGTCACGTCGCGGATTCGCCGATGTGCTGTGACGTCCGGTCAGCATGAAGATCGGCACATCCGGTCCGACCGAAGTTGCAGCGGCAGCCGCCCCGGTTGGATGGGCAGGGCAGCCCGTGCCCGTGATCCGGGTGCAATCGGTCGAAAAGACCTTTCGCACCTATTCCGCGCCCGGTCGACGCCTGATCCAGATGGGCCTGGCGATCGCAGCGCACTTCAGTCCCGAACCGCTGCGGTCCCGGCTGCGCGGCAAGGCAGACCGGCAATACAAGGGATTCACCGCGCTGAGGAACATCAATTTCGACGTGCTGAGCGGCGAGTCGATCGGCATCATCGGCAAGAACGGTTCCGGAAAGAGCACATTGCTGCAGATTCTTTGCGGCACGCTGGACCCCACCCACGGATCGATCGAGGTGACCGGGCGGGTCGCGGCACTGCTGGAACTGGGCGCCGGCTTCAATCCCGAATACAGCGGTCGCGACAACGTCATGCTCAACGGCGAGTTGCTGGGGCTCACGCCTGACGAAATCGAAAGCCGGATGGCATCGATCGAGGCATTTGCCGACATCGGGGATTTCATCGAAGAACCGGCCCGAACCTATTCGAGTGGCATGTACATGCGCCTCGCGTTCGCGGTGGCGGCCCATACGTCGCCCGATGTCCTGGTCGTCGACGAGGCACTGGCGGTCGGCGACATTCGCTTCCAGCAGAAATGCATCGAGCGGATGCGCGAGTTGAAGGAGTCCGGGACGACCATTCTGTTCGTCTCGCACAGCCCGGACCAGGTCAAGCGATTCTGCGATCGCGCGATCTGGCTGCACCAGGGAGGCCTGGTGCTCGACGGTGATTCAGCACTGGTCTGCGACAAGTACCGCGACTTCATGATGAGTGGCGTGGTCTCTTTCCACGACGACGATCACGGCAAGGGGACTGTCGCCGATCGACCGGTGCCGACCGCGCTGCCCGCCCATCACGACGTATCGGCAACGACGCCGGCGCATATCCGGAAGGTGCAGATCAATACCAACAGGATCAGGCCTCAGGAAGCGCTGGAAGTCACTGTCGACTACGAAGTACTCGACCCCAGTTGCGCGGGGCTGCTGGCAGGCGTCGCCATCTACACGTCGGCGAGACAGTTCGTCTTCGGCCCCAATACCCATCTGGAAGAGATCGACATTCCCGATCAGCAGGGCGTCCATCGTCTCGTCTATCGCATCGAACGATTGCCGCTGCTGCCGGGCAGTTTCGAAATCGACGTCGGCGTTTTCGTCGAGAAGGGACTGGTGGCACTCGACTACATTTCAGCGGCCGCGCGCTTCGAAGTCCATTCCGATTACGTGAGCGAAGGCCTCGTCTATCTCGAGCATTCCTGGGAGATCGTGCAGTGAATCCGGATTCGGATCCGTTCGACCATTTTCAGCGCTACGAAACCGTCCGGCGGGTGATTCGGCAGATCGAGTCGCGTCGCGCCGACGGTTCCGCCGCGCGACGAATTTCGGTTCTGGAGATTGGATCCAACCAGCATTTCAATCTGGGTCGTTATCTGCCGGATGCCGATCTCGTCTATACGGATCTCGATCGCCAGGAACCTTCTCCCGGCATCACGTTCGTGCAGGCCGATGCAACGAACCTGCCTTTTGCAGACAAGCGCTTCGACTATGTCGTCTCGCTCGACGTCCTCGAGCACGTTCCTGCCGATTCCCGCGAGACCTTCATTGCGGAATGCGCGCGTGTCGCAGGTTGCGCATCGGTGCTCGCCTGTCCGGTTGACAACGCGGTGAATCGCGCTGCCGAGGTTTCGGTGAACACGACGTTCCGGCGACTCGCAGGCTATGGCTATCGCTGGCTCGACGAGCACGACGACGAAGGACTGCCGACGATCGACGCAGTGACGTCCATGGTCGCTGCGACCGGCGCTCCCTTCATTCATTTTCCGCATGGGGAGTCGACGCTCTGGCAGACGATGATGCGCTTTCACTTCCTGAAGGAATTCGCACCGGTCCTGCGCGAACCGACGCGCCGGCTGGACCGGTTCTACGACCGTCACCTGTACGCTGCCGATTCGGGTGCACAGTGCTACCGGGGATTCTGGATCTTCGGCTCGCATGCCGCGCACGTCACGGCGGCCGATCTGATGGACTCCCGTCTCGATGCGACGGTGATCAAGGACCTGACCGCGACGCTGGCCGATCTTGCACGAGGAACCGATGCGCTGATAGACGACCAGCGCCGGCAGGAACAGGTGTTCACCGAAGTGCAACGGGCGGTGCGCGAAACGCATCGGATCGAAATCGAATCGCTGCGTGCCGAAATGGCCGCGCAGGCGGCGGCGTCGAGCGCCGAACTGGCCGCTGCCAGGCAGG
>JBGSTN010000530.1:0-13759 GCA_041736455.1 Burkholderiaceae bacterium
GGCTACCTGCGCATGTTGCGCGCCCGCAAGTGGCTGATCGCGTCGCTGACGCTGGCCGCGGTGGTCGTCGCCGCATTCTTCGCGAGCATCGCCACCCCGATCTACCGCGCCACCACGATGCTCAAGCTCGAGGAAGGCAACCAGAAGATCGTCTCGATCGAAGAACTGTACGCTGGTCCGGCAGGCACCACCCGCGAGAACGTCCAGACCCAGACCGCGTTCATCCAGTCGCGCGACGTCGCGACCCGCGTCGTCATGGCAATGAGTCTCGACAAGCATCCGGACTTCGATCCGCGCCAGGCGAAGCCGAGCCCCACGCTCGAGAAGATCCGCGAAATGAGCTGGCTCGCCCCGGTCCTGCCGATTTTCGAAAGCCTGCTCTCCAACGAGTCGCCGATCGAGATCATCGATCAGGATCTCGCGATCGAACTCGTGCAGCAGGAAGTGCGCGCCAATACGTCGGTGAGTCCGGTGCGGCAGAGCCAGCTCATCGAGGTGAACTACGAATCGGCGAACCCGGAACTGGCCGCCGAAATCGCCAATACCATCGCCGATCATTACGTTCGAGCCGATCTGGATGCCCGCTTCGAGATGCAGCAGAAGGCCAGCCGTTGGCTGTCCGGGCGCCTCGACGAACTGCGCCTGACCCTGATGGAGTCCGAGAAGGCGCTTCAGCAGTTTCGCGAGAAGTCCGGCATCGTGGCCACACCCAACTCGACGATGGGCGGCAGCGTCAGCCAGCTCGAGGCCGCATCGACACGGCTCGTCCAGGCGCGTATCGCCCGCGCCGAAGCCGCGCAGATCTTCAGCCAGGTACGCAAGGGCGCCGCCAATCGCTATCAGGTGCCGACGGTGTTCAACAATCCGGCGGTCGTCGCCGCCCGCCAGGTCGAGGCCACCGCGCAGTCCAAGCTCACCGAACTCGGCCAATCGCTTGGCCCGGCCCACCCGCTCTACCAGCAGGCGAAAGTCGAACTCGAAGCGGCACAGATCAATACCCGGGCACAGTCCGAAGCCGTGATCTCCAGTATCTCCAAGGAATACGAAGTCGCCCGCAGTACCGAAGAAGCCATCGAGAACGAGCTCAAGGAGTCGCGCGGCGACATCCAGAACCAGAACCGGTTCCAGGGCAGCCTCGATTCGCTCGAGCGGGATGTCGCAACCAATCGTCGGCTCTACGAAACCTTCCTGTCGCGAGTCAAGGAGACCGACGCCACGGCTGATTTCAAGAATCCGGTTGCGCGCGTCGTCGACTCCGCGGTCGTCCCGATGGTCCCCGTCAAACCGCGCAAGGCGTTGATCGTCATGCTTGCCGGTCTCGGCGGCCTGATGCTCGCCTGCGCGTTCGCGGTCAGTCTCGAGATCCAGTCTTCGGTGCTGCGTTCCAGTGACGACGTGTCTGAACGGCTGGGTGCCGATCTGCTCAGTGCGGTGCCCAAGGCCAAGCGAGGGCAACTGGCGAGCCTGGCGCTCATCCAGCATTCCGACTCGCGTTCATTGATCGCGGAGGCCATCCGCACCGCCTTGACCGGCATTCGCCTGGCCACGCATGGGGAGCGTTGTCCGGTCATCGCGTTCACTTCGTCCGTGCCCGGCGAAGGCAAATCGACGATCGCGATCAACACGGCGATCGAAGCGGGTCGCACGCGCAAGACACTGCTGATCGACGCCGATCTGCGCAAGCCATCGATCTCAACCTATCTCAGCCTGCCCGAGGACGGCCCGGGCCTGACGGACATCCTGGCCGGATCACCGATCGAGGTATGCCTCAATCATTCCGAAGAGTTGCAGATCACCGTGATTCGCGCGGGGACGCTGCGCAACAACCCGCTCGATCAGTTGATGGGCCCTGCATTCATCACCATGATGAACCGGCTGCGCGAACAATACGAAACGATCATCATCGACACGCCGCCGGTAGAACTCGTTTCCGACGCATTGCCCATCGGCAGGATCTCCTCGGGCATCGTCTTCGTCGCCAAGGCCAATGAAACGCCGGTCGGCATGATCAAGCGCGGGTTGGCCCGCCTGCAGAATGCCGACATCACGGTGTTCGGTGTCGTCCTCAATGCCCATGATTTCGAGCGCGCATCCAAGTACTACGGCGAGGAGTCCGCGTATGGCGCCTACGGTACCTATGGCTATCACACAGGGAGCGACGCGCGCGCCTGAGTCAGCGCGCGTCGTTCGTCGCCGCTGACCATTCATGAATTTGACGCGAATCGCGCCACGGGCGTGGCCGGCGCTGATAGCGCTGCTCGCCTTGTGGCCGGCGCTCATGGTGGTGCTCAGCCGCCGGCATGTCGACGCACTCGAACTGGCCGGCGAATACCCGCCCGATTCGATCTATTCGTGGATGGGCCGACTGGGCGCGTTGACCATTCTCGCGCTCGCCGCGGCGACCATCGCGTTCGGCCCCCAGAAGACGAAGACGCCTCGAACCGGACTCGATCGAACCGGACTCGATCGAACCTGGCCGATCCTGGTCGCACTCACCGTTTACCTGATCGGCACCAGCATCATGCCGGCGCTGTTCGGTGCGGTTCCGCACTTCCAGACCGGTGCACTGCACGCCTTCGTCGTTCTCTACGCCGCCTATGCCGTGAGACGCCTGCCCAGCAAGCGCTTCCTGGCCGCGCTGAAGGGCAGCCTGCTTTTCCTGATGCTGGCCGGTCTCGCGACCATCGTCCTGGCGCCAGGCCTTTCGGTGCAGACCGACGTCACCGATCTGCGTCTGCCGTTCCTCGAATTCCGCTTCTGGGGTATCGGTTCGAGCCCGAACAACATCGCGCCGCTGGCGCTGCTGTTGTTGATGCTCACGATCCATACGCCGTTCCGGATGATGGGCTGGACGGTACTCGCGTGGCTATCGGCCACGCTCACGATCATCCTGTCGCAGTCGCTCACGACCTGGTCGGCCGGCCTGCTGGTCGTGCCTGCCTTCGCGTTCTACTGCCTGACGCCCAAGCCGATTCGCAAGGCTCGCATCAGCCCTCTGCTGGCCATCGTGGCGCTGGTCGGTATCGCGATCGGATCATCGATGCTGATCTGGGAAGTCGCTCACTTCGACTTCTCCAACCTGGGCGACGCGTCGGTCCGCATCGAATCCGGAAGCATCATCTCGCACGAGAAATACGACGAGTCCGGCATGTTCAGTGGCCGCACCGATATCTGGGAAGTCGCCATCAGCGTCTGGAAAGATCATCCCTGGTTCGGCTACGGCACCACCGCCTGGGACCCCGACTTCCGCAACATGGTCGGCATTGCCACCGCCTTTCATGCGCACAATCAGGTCATGCAGTCGGTCAGCGTCGGTGGCTGGGTGTCGCTCGGCGCCCTGCTCGTCTACCTGCTCACCCTGCTGCGCGGCAGCCTGAAGACCTTGCGCCGCTCGAACGGCCTGACCCTGGCGCTGATGGTCATCCTGCTGATTCGCGGTTTCACCGAGAGCCCGCTCGAAACCACCACCCTGCTGTCGGGCGACCTGTTGTTCCACGTCACCCTGCTCTACCTGGTCGTCCACTACCTGAGTGTGCGTCGCAGCAGGAAACACGGCAGGCAGCACCGGATTCGACGTAGCCGTCGTGCGGTGGCTCCGTCGGGCGGCTTGCAGCCGGCATTCCAGTTCAGGCAATCCACCAACGCCCCCGGAAGCCCCATCGATGAATCCTGAGTCGACCGAGCTCGTACAAGACATCGTTGCCGCGCTCGGCCGGGCCATCGGCCCGCCGCAGCAACCGTTCACCTTGCTGCACGGCCCCGACTTCCGCGGCAACGAATGGGCCTATGTGAAGGATTGCATCGATACGGCCTGGGTCTCTTCGGTCGGCAAGTATGTCGACCAGTTCGAGCAGTCGCTCGCCGACTACACCGGCGCCAGGCATGCGATCGCAATCAGCAACGGCACCTCCGCACTCTTCGTGGCGCTTCACATGGCTGGTGTCGGTCGCGACGACGAAGTGCTGGTCCCGGCCCTGTCTTTCGTGGCCACGGCCAACGCGGTGGCGCACTGCGGAGCCATTCCGCACTTCGTCGACAGTGCTGAAGATTCACTCGGCATGGACCCGTTTGCCCTGGCGGCATATCTCGACGACCTCGGCGAAATGCGATCGGGTCGGCTGGTCAACCGGCAGACCGGCAGGCGAATCGCGGCAATCGTCCCGATGCATACGTTCGGCTTCCCGGTTCGCCTCGAACCATTGCTCGAGTTGTCGGACCGGTTCGGTATTCCGATCGTCGAAGATGCCGCCGAGTCGCTCGGCAGCCTCTACCGGGGAAGGCATACCGGCACTTTCGGCAAGTTCGGTGTGCTGAGTTTCAATGGCAACAAGACGATCACGACCGGTGGCGGCGGCGCCATCCTCACCGACGACGACCAGGTCGCGCGAGCCACGAAACACATCACGACCACCGGCAAGGTCCCGCACAAGTGGGAGTTCTTTCACGACGTCGTGGCGTGGAACTTCAGGCTGCCGAACCTCAATGCCGCGCTGGGTTGTGCGCAACTCGAGTTGCTCCCGAAGATCATCGAACTGAAACGGGCGCTGTCCGATCGCTACCTTCAGGCTTTCGCCGGCCTGCACGGCATTTCGGTCGTCCGCGAACCGGACCACTCGCGCAGCAACTACTGGCTCAACGCGATCAGACTGGATCGGCCCGATCGCGACGCGGTCGATCGAATACTGACGGCGACCAACGCAGCGGGCTACCAGTGCAGGCCGATCTGGCGACTGCTGTCACGACTGCCGATGTACGAGAACTGCCCGAGCATGCCGCTCCCCGTCGCCACGGCGCTGGAAAGTTCGGTCATCAACATCCCGAGCAGTTCATATCTCTGACCCCTTGCCTGCCACGGCGCGCGACGCGGCGACGTTGTCATAGAACGACTCGCTCAATTCGGGTGAATTGGCCAGGTAGTCCCGATACCACGCGATCGTCTTGCCGACCCCCGTCTGCCAACCGGTACGCGGCTGGTATCCCAGTTCCGACACCGCCCGCGATATGTCCGGACAGCGCCGTGAAACCGAGCCCGGATAGGTCGGCGCATTCTCGTACGGACCGGTATAACCGAACAGGTCGCCGACGAACTTCACCAGTGTCTCGATCGAGATCTCGTCGGTATCGCCGATGTGATAGATGCCGCCCGGCTGACCGCGTTCGGCCGCCGCGATGGTGCCGGCGACCGCGTCGTCGATGAAGTTGAACGACCGGGTCTGATCGTGGCCGAACACCTTGAATGGCGTTTCATGCGCCATGAAGCGTTGCGCCAGATGCGGGATCACATGCTTGAAACCCATCCGTGGTCCGTAGACATTGTGGTATCGCACGACCACGCTGTTGAAACCGCATTGCCGCCCGTAATTGATGAAACCGGATTCGCCGAGCATCTTCGTCACCGCATACGTGAAGCGCGGATGTCCGATGTCACCGATCGTGAGTGGCACCGACTCGGGTGTCGGCACCGCGTAGCCGAACGACTCGATCGTGCCGGCATAACATTCGCTCGTGGAGGTGAACAGCGTCCGCTGGCAACCGACCTTGCGAATCCACTCGAGGCAGTTCAGGATCAGGGCCGAGTTGATCCGGATGATTTCATGCGGCATCGAATTCACGTAGTCGACGCCGACCACCGATGCGAGCATGTAGACGTCGTCGAAACCGTCGCCGAGCATGGCGAACGCGGACGGATCGGTGAAGTCGCCTTCGCAGATCCGCACGCCCATCCGGTCGCGCAGGTCGGCAACCGACGCATCGAGCCTGCCGCCATTGCGACGGAAGTTGTCCGCGATCGTGATCGACGCATCACCACGCTGCGCGAGCACCCGTGCGATCTCCAGGCCGATGAAGCCTGCGCCGCCCAGAAGCAGGATCTTTTTCACCGTCGGCTACCTCTCTCGATCTGATTCAATGAAAGTGGCCATGGGCCTGCGTCATGGCGACGCGCCATGGAAACTGGATGGACATTCGCGATCGACGGGCGCAACGGTCACGCATTCAGGCCAGGTCGCCGCGCCCGAGCACCCGCACGGTGTGCCGGGTCCGGATCTCGTCGAGCTGGGCCTCGGGCAACAGGCCGATGGTGTCGAGCACGAACAGGGGTCGAGGGTAGCGCATCAGTTCGCGTGTCAATGCGAACTCGCGCCCGTAGGCCGAATGACCGGTGCAGATGATGGCGACATCGATCGCGGCGTCGAAGGCCGAAGGCAGATCGGTCGTCACGCTGACCGCGCACTCTTCCCAGAAGTCCACGAAGTAGTCGTGCACGACGACCTGGCTTCCCTGGTCGCGCAGCAGCCGGAACAGGGGTGCCACCGGCGAGAAGCGCGTATCGGCGACATCGCCGCGATAGGCGGCGCCCAGCAGGAGTACACGACTGTCGGACAAAGGCTTCGACGTGAACTGGCGGCGCAGGAAGTCGAATGCGAAATACGGCATCTGGTCGTTGATCCGGACGCCTTGTTCGCTCTGCGCCAGCCCTTCGTTGGAGCCGAACAGGTTCCTGCGGGACCAGGAGGCGAGCAGCGGATCCTTGGTCAGGCAATAGCCCCCTACGCCGATCCCGGGCAGCATCATGTTGCTATGGGTACTGCGCATCCGGATCGCGTTCACCACCGAGTAGAGATCGACCCCGGCCTCCTCGGCAAACCGTGACCACTCGACGATGAACGCGATGTTCATCGATCGATAGGAATTCTCGAGCACTTTCGCCATTTCGGTGGCATTGGTATTGACCAGGCGGGTCAGCGGATACTCGTCCGTGCGGATCACGGTCTTGAGGAATGCCTCGGTCGCATCGGCGCTGACCTCGTCGATACCCGCGTAGACGCGATAGAAATTCTGGATCGAATCGACATAGTTGGGGCCCGGCATCACCCGTTCGTACGAGTGGCCCAGTCGGAACCGATCGGTCGGCAGGCCACGACGCGTCAGCGCCTCCAGCAGCAGCGGGTGCACGACGTGACGGCAAGTGCCCGGCGGTACCGTCGTCTCGACGATCACCAGCACATCGGGTTTGCAGGCCGCGCCGATCGTCCGTATGGCCTTCTTGAACGGTTCGAGGTCGACATCGAAATCGAGCAGCTGGCCAGTCGGCGAAGCCATCTTCGCGACATCCAGGTTGATGTCGATGATGACGACATCGGCATGCGCGATCGCCGAGGCATCCCAGGTTGCGAGCAGATTGCCCTTGCCGTGCGCACGATCGAAATACTCCGCCACTTTCGGGTCGGACGACTGGATGTGCAGCTGGCGATCGTTGATCGCCGACACGCGCGCCTTGCCCTGCGCGGTGGGCAGGTCGATGCCGATGACCGCATATTCGGCGTGCAAGGCGTTCGCACAGACGAACGACATCACCGATCCGACGAATCCAAGGCCCAATACGGCGACCACAGGCTTGCCGGCGTTGTTCGAGAGAAATGCGTCCAACTTGCCTGTGTCGAAACGATCGGCAGGCTGGGCGTGCGATTGCATCACGTCGACTCCCTGGAAGACGATGCGGCGGGACGATTCGGGTCGAACCCAGTTTAACCGATGCGACCCCACCATCCTCGCAGTGTGAGGCTGCCAGCCGTCCCGTTCCGTTAGCATGTGCTGAATTTCACGGTTTTATGCAATATCCGGCTTCCAGCCGATGCGCCGCCTGCTGTCCCGAACGTCAAGTCGGGCGAAACGTGCGGCAAGTCGGTGCCTTATCCGGACCGATACGGTCGGCGCGGAAAGGTGGAAGTCCGGTCCACTGGACGACGAGATGCCATGACTGCGACAACCGACGATCGGACGACCGTTCCAGACCGCTCGAGCGAATCACCGCGCCCGATCAGGCAAACCCTTTGGTTCCAGAAAGCCTTCCTGCAGTTCGTGCTGTCTGCCTTGCCGGGCGGAGAGGCGATCAACCATCGTCTCCAGCGCCCGCACAGCGACGCGGTCCGCGCGGCCCGGCGGTCGCGGATTCCGGAACTCGTTTCGCACATCTGGCGCCTGAATCGAGTGCGCCGCATCGAAGGCGCCTCGATCGTCGATCTCGGCACCGGTTGGGACCTGATCTGCAGCGTCATCTTCGCCACCCTGGGCGCCAGGCGCATCGTCGCCTGCGACCACGTACCGCACGCGCGCTTCGAGGTCGTCAGGCAGGTGGTCGATGCCCTCTGGCTCGACATCGCTGGCGTGGCGGCGATCACCGGCGAGAGCGCCGAAGACCTCGGCAGGCGCCTGGGCTCGATGCGGGACTGCACGACACTCGACGAATTCCTTCGTTGCGCCAACATCGAATATGCCGCGCCGACACGGATCGATCGGATTCCGGTCGACGATGCCAGCATCGACATCGTGTTCAGCTATGCGGTGCTCGCCCACCCGCCGACAGAGCTGATCCGCTCGCTCGCCCACGAAACGCGACGTGTGCTCGCACCGGGTGGTGTCGTGTCGCATTACATCGGTCTGCAGGATCCATTCGCCGACCTGCATCGCGTCGCGAAGAACGTGTATTTTCTCAAGCATTCCGACCGCTTCTGGCGCCTCTTCGTCAACAATTCGATCAACTCGAACAACCGGCTCAGAGGCCGTGAGCATCTTGACATCCTGGAGAGTGCCGGCGCACGCTTCGTGAACCTCGAGGGCAACATCAATGAATTCGATGTTGCAATGGTCGAGACCATGCGCGTCGCGCCACGGTTCTCGACCATGTCCGCCGAGGATCTGGCGATGTGTCAGCTTGCGATCATCGCAAGTTTCGAACCGGTTGGCGAAGGCGCGCCGAGGTTGCCGGTCGAACTCGTATGGGGCGATCGTGACTGAACGGCTGGAGAGCCCTTCACTCTTTTCATTGTCGAGACGATGCAGAACCGATCAACGACGAGTTCACCCTGGCCCGACGGCAGGCAGTTCGCTTTCACGATAGTCGACGATACTGACAATTCCACGCTCGCGAGCGTCAAGCCGGTCTACGACTATCTCGCCGAGCGCGGGTTGCGAACCACCAAGACCGTCTGGATCTATCCCTCCCGCGATCACTACACCGGCGACAGCCTGCAGGACCCGGCTTATCTGCAATTCGTGCAGGCCCTTCAGCAGAAAGGCTTCGAGATCGGCCTGCACAACGTGGGCTCGGGACGGTTTTCGCGCGCGGAAATTCTCGCCGGCGTCGAGTATTTCAGGACACATCTCGGCCGCTATCCGCGCCTGCACATCAATCATGCCAACAACCCCGACAACCAATATTGGGGATACAAGCGCTTCATGCCGCCGCTGCGCTGGCTGTTCAAGCTTTCGCCGCTGCATCGCATGGCGAGCGGCGAGGAACCGGAGTCCGATCTGTTCTGGGGTGACTTCTGCAAGCAGCATATCGACTACGTGCGCAACCATACGTTCAACCGGATCGATACGGTGCGGGTCGACCCGATGATGCCTTATCGCGTGAAACGGAAGGATCGCTATTCGAACTACTGGTTCAGCTCGTCGGATGCGCATACGGTGACCGAATTCAATGCGTTGCTGACACCATCGTCATTGGATCGGCTCGAGACACAACGGGGGCTGTGCATTCTCTATACCCATTTCAACTCCGGATACCTGCGCCCGGACGGCGAGCTCGACCCGACGTTCCGCATGCGTGTCGACGACATTGCCGCGCGCAACGGCTGGTTCGCACCGGCCAGCGAGATCCTCGATCATCTGCGCCATGCACGAGGCAACGGTCGGTTCGCGAACGATCTCTACCTGTTGCGGCTGGACATGAACTGGGTGCTCGAACGAATCGCGAAGGAGATTCGTTTCAGGCTGGGTGCACGATAGCGAACGTCAGGCGGCGCATGGCATCGAACGAAACGATGCCGTTTCCGGTCAGGCAGGCGTATCGGGAAAGCCGGGCGCGGGGGAAGCGAGTCTGATCGGCAATTCGGCCGGGGGCAGCGGCAGATCCGGAAACCACTCGAACGCCAGGGCCGACGACGGCGCGACCAGCGACCAGGCGGTGAGAAGCAAGATCTTGAGGTCGGTGGTGAGTGACCTGTTCTGGTGATACCAGAGTTCGATCTCGCCCTTGTACTTGTAGATCACGTTGCGATAGAACTCGACGGGGTCTCTGTCAGTGGCGCTGACAAACGCCTCTTCGTCGCGGAATATGACCGACGCGATGCCGGTCAGTCCCGGCCGCGACGAATAGACCACGGCCTGAACGGCCGGCGCATACATGTCGAAACTCACCTGCATCAACGGCCTTGGGCCGACGATCGACATCTCGCCGACCAGCACGTTCCAGAACTGCGGCAGTTCGTTCAACTTGGTCAGGCGGAGGAAGCCGCCCAATGGCGTGATGCGCGGATCCTTCCTGACCGTGATCGAACCACCCGGCATGTTCGGGCTGTTCTTCAACATCGTCGCGAGCTTCAGGATGTCGAAGTACTCGTTAAGGTATCCGACGCGCTTCTGTCGGTAGAAGATCCAGCCTTCGCCGGTCAGCCTCAGCGCGATGAACAGCGGGATGGCCAATGGCAGGAGTACGACGATCGCGGCGGATGCCACCACCACGTCCGCCAGGCGCCTGATGAAGCGAATGCGGGCACTTTCCTGTCGCGGCGCGACTCGCGCCAAATCGTGTCTCATCACCATCCTCTACGATGCTCCGACCGTGCGGTCGAAACGTTCGGCTCCCGCGCAGAACTCGCGGTGCCGAATCTGATTCACGTTGTTGCCTTCCCCTGATTCTTTATTGTCGACCTCATCGGCCTCTGACTCAATAGTAATCAAACGGCCCGGCATCAGCCTTACGATCATCAAGGGATAGTTGCAGACCCCCTGCCGGCCAACAACCCCAATCTTAGATCGCGGCCGCGTCAATGTCAGGAATCGTGACGTTTGGCGTGACAGAAATCATGACGATCTCGTGACGTCGAACCGCGTCGATCGGCCCCCATCGTTCAGCCACGCCCGGCCCTTGATGCCGGGCGGTGCGATCCGGCTTCACATCCGGCTTTCCATGCGGCTTCCCGATTCCCGCTGCCGGCACCCGTCTGGTAACGTAACGGATATGCGCCGACATCGACGCGCCGACATCGGCGACAGGGGCGGACATCGACATCACCCGGCACATGTCGCTGTCCACGTGTCGATGTCCCATTGAAGATTTCGAAGAACGGGTTCACGAATGGAACAGGCAGTCGCATCCCAGCAGATCGAGTCAGTCCGGCCGATCGACGCGCCGGTCTGGTGGTATGTATCGGACGCGCGCGCCTTCATCGAGATCACGCTGGCTGCCGGCCAGAAGTTCCGATCGATCGAGATTCAGCGGCTCGAGCGCGCGGGCCTGACCGGCGTGATCGTCTTCCTGATGAGACCAGGCGGCGAGCTCGACATGATCGTCACGCCGGGTTTCGACTACGACGAAGCGTGGTTCAGGAGCAATCCGTTCACGTCGCACCTGAAATTCGGCAGCATCGTCGAAGCATCGTTTCGCGCCGCGCGCTGCGAAATCAATGCGCACGTGCTCGATATATCCATCGATGTCGAAGACGGTAACGGGCGTCGAATCGAGGTCGATGTCAGGCACCGCTTCGCCAACGCATCGACGCCATGGTTCGTGCCTGCCACCAGGCAGCAGCATCCACCCCGCACGATGCGATTCATGCTGACGAATTCGTTCCGGCTCGTTCCTCGCAATGTTTCCGAACTGTCCGCAAGGATCGACGGCCAACCGGTGCAGCCGGACTATTTTCTGCTGCCCGCTGCATTGGCGCCGTACTACAACGTGCGCTGCGGATCCGGCCTCGTCGGAGCCGGCCTCAACGAGTCCGGCACGTGGCCGCTCGTCGACGACAGCGACGCCACGATGCCCCATCAAGTCGTTGCGCCGGCATTCACCGGACCGCTGAGCATCACGTTCTCCCACATCGACGAGAAAGACGCGTCAGGACGATTCAGCGTCGTCGCCCCTATCGGCACGGTCGCGACGGGCCGATGGCACAGCACCATGACGGCCGATGGCCAGCAGTTCTCGCTGACCGACGTCGCGCAGAACTGGTTTCCCGGCTGGCGTCATCCATTGCGCCTGGCCCTCTATCTCGCTCGCCGATTCAGGCGCAGGAACGACTCCTGGCGCTGGGTCGCCACGATCAGGCGCATCGGCAACCGTCGCGAATTGACCGGCCAGTGGTACGACGCCTGACCGACAAGCCACAGAATGCAGAACGCAGAACCCATGGACCGATACGCGTTGACCCCTCTGCAACACGGCATGCTCTATCACGCGCTGTCGAATCCGCGCCAGGGCGTCGACATCGAGCAGATCACGTTCCGTCTGCAGGCGCCGCTCGACAAGGCCCGCTTCGAGCAGGCCTGGCATTCGGTCGTTGCGCGTCATCCCGTGTTGCGCACTTCGTTCGACTGGACATCGTCGGACGAACCCCAGCAACGGGTTTCGCCCACCATGACGCTCGCTGTCGACTGTCTCGATTGGACCGATACCCCGGACCTGGAAGTCAGCGACAGAGTCGATCAGTTCCTGCGTGCCGACCGACTGATCGATTTCGCGATGGATCGCGCGCCGTTGATGCGAATCACCGTCATTCGCGCAGCCGAATCGGAGTGGCACGGCGTGTGGACCTTCCACCATGCGTTGCTCGACGGCCGCTCGTTTCCACTGGTGCTGCAGGAATTCCTCGATCTTTATCATGGCGCATCGCCTGCGTCGCTGCCTGAGCGGCGACCGTTTCGCGACCATGTCGATCATCTGCGCAACATGGAGCCGGCGCCCGCGCAACGATTCTGGCGTCAATACCTGGCCGGTATCGCGGTGACACCTGCGGCGAATGCAGCCCGCGATCGGATCGGCACGATATCGGCTGCGGCATCGACGGCATCGCCATTCGCGGTGACCCAGCTTCGTCTGAACCGCGAGACCACCGAACGGCTGCGTCGATTCGCGATCGATCAGGAAGTCACGCTCAACACCCTGCTGCAGGCCGGCTGGTCGTTGCTGCTGGCTGCGACGTCGGGTGGCTGCGACGTGCTCTTCGGTGTCACGCGGGCCTGCCGCCATTCATCGGTCGCAGGTGCCGAATCGATGATCGGCCTGCTGATCAACACCGTCCCGATTCGTGTTCCGGTCACACCGCGCCTGTCACTTGCCGAATTGCTCGGCATCGTGCGCAAGCAGCACCTGGCCGTACGCGCCCACGAAACCGCGCCGTTGAATCACATTCAATCGTGGAGCGGCGTGCCGTCGTCGACGCCGCTGTTCGACAGCGTCGTCGTGTACGACGACCAATCGCTGCACGCCCGCATGCGTGCGCTGGGCGAGGCCGCTCGCGACTGGACATTCGACTATCGAGGCCAGACCAATTTTCCATTGGCGCTGATCGGCTACGGCGACGACGAACTGCTGTTGCGTCTCGAGTATGCAACCAGCATGCTCGGTCCGGCGCACGCGCACGCGATGCTCGAGTGTCTGGCGACGTTGATCACGACCATGCCCGAGTCGGCGAACCGCGTTGCTGTCGACCTGATCGGCATCGCCGCGCATGACGTCGCCGCGCATGACGTCGTAGCGCATGACGTCGTAGCGCATGATGTCGCAGCGCGTGACGTAGCGGCGAGCCATGACCCGATCGTCGACTCGACCAGGCCCGACGGCGAGTCGTCGACGAGCAGGCCTGCCGATCTTCCGTGGTCGTCCAGCCCATGGGCAGCTGCGCGACACGACGCGTGGTGGATCGCACGCCTTGGCGATCTGCAGTGGGTCGAGGCACCCTGTGCACGGCCCGCG
>JBGSTN010000377.1:0-5356 GCA_041736455.1 Burkholderiaceae bacterium
CCGGCGGTCACCGTGCCACCGGTCGCGACCGTTCCGCCCGTCGCCACCGTCTCGCCGATCGCTGTCGCGCCCGTTGCATCAACGCCCGCGGTACCGGCGAACAACCCGTCGCCATTCAGCTACGACCGGACCAAGGTACGGTACGTATCGGCCTCCGGCAACGATGCGAACAACGGCCTGACCGAAGCGACCGCCTGGAAACGCATCGCCACGGCCGCCTCCCGCGCCGAGCCCGGACAGACGATCTTCGTCAAGGCCGGCCTCTACCAGGGTGAGCGGATCAGCTTTCCGAAGAATGGCACCGCGGATCAACCGATCCGCATCGTCGGCTACACCTCGATGCCGGGTGACTACATCGCGCTGAAGAAGCCGACCTACCCGATCGCGATGAACGCCAATACGCTGCCATTGCTCGACGGCGGCAACCGCGCCAGCGGCACGGCCGTGAACCTCACGAGCCGCAGCTACGTCGAAGTGCGCAACCTGCAGATCAGGAACTACGAGATCGGTGTGTACGGCACCAACGTCTCGTATTCGGTGGTCGACAACGTGTTCACCGCGTTGATCGGCGACCCCAAGGCCGAATACAGCGGCGCCGCGATCAAGATCAGCACCGGCTCGACCCGCAACCGGGTCAGCAACTCGGTCGTCGGAAACTCCGCCGCCGAAGGCATCATGACGCACGGCACCTACAACGAGATCACCGGCAACCTCGTCTATTCGGACGACAATTCGACCGGCTATCGCAGTGCGCTCGACTACTACATGGCCGTTGGCGGCAGCCACAACCACATCGCCGGCAACACGATCCACCGGATCGGCAACCTCGAGCACGTCGGTCACGGCATCGGTTCGATCTCTCCGGAAGACACGAGCACGCCGAGCGAATACAACGTCTTCGAAGACAACGTCGCGATCAACTTCCTCGGGTCGCCGTTCTATGTCCGGCATCGGCACAGCCGGTTCAACACCTTCCGCAGGAACACGGCGCGCGACGGCGAAGGGGCAGGCTTCGTGGCGATGGATGGCGCCCATGACAACCTGATCGAGAATCACCTGATCCAGAATCATGGTCGCGGCATCACCTTCTTCGATTCCGAAGAGGAAGGCAAGAACACCGGCGGCAACAACAACCGCTTCGTCGACGTGAAGATGCAGGGCATCAAGTACGCCGCGATCGTGTTCAGCGACTACATCTACCCGGAAACGACGAGCACCGGCAACCGGTTCGAACGACTCACCGTCGAAGGCTCGGACTACCTGTTCCACGTCTACCACCGCGCCGTCGGCAACACGATCGTCAACTCGACCATCAAGAACGTTCGTCGCCTGGCGCACTACGACTACGGCAGGACGGCCGCCGATCTCGGTGTCACCTACTCCGGGAACCAGTACTCCGGCAACGGTTTCACGGCCCCCTGACGGTCGACCAGTGAAGGCGGCAACCGGATCGATCGGCAACGATCCGGTTGCAGGGAGAGTCGGTCACCCGTTCGTTAACGACAGCGCTCGCTTCACGAATAGGTCCTGACTCTCCTGCCCATCTGGCTTTCCATGAAAGCGCGCACCGATCGCATCAGCTGGTACTGCCGATCCCAGTTCGCGAAGTCGGTATGGTGGCGGGGCGGCGCAGCGATCAACGCGTCCAGCGCCGGCACGGAGATGCCCAGCTTCTTGGCGACGTAGGCCTTGTCCGCCGCCAGCTCGGCCGGATCGTAGAGCGGCTCCTCGAGCGCTTCCAATGCCTGCTCGCGCGTGATGCAGCCCGCCACGATGCGGCTCGACAGATGCCCCAGCCGCTCGTCGATGCCGAACTTCTGCGGCAGGTAATACTCCTGGAAGAACCGGGTGAACCGCGACTCGCCGTGCTTCCTGCCATACGGCTTGTAGCCCACGCGCTCGATCAGTGTCTGCAACGCTTCTTCCTTCCGATACGGCAGATAGTTGAGCGGTGACAACACCGTCATCTTCCTCACGAACGGAAAATAGAAGAAGTACTCGAAGAAGCTGATCGTCTTGAACTGGCGCAGCTTCACTTCTCCGAACGCCCGGTGAATCGCCCGCAGGCTCACCGCGTCCATCGCCGGATGAAGCCAGGCCTTCGGCATGATCGATTCGGTCGCGATATTGGTGCCGCTCAACACATAGCGGATGCCGTTCTGCACGGCGAAGCGGTAGAGCGACGCGAAGAACGCGTGGTCCTGCACCACGTCGATGTTCGGCACGCCTGCCTTCAGATACGCCAGTTGCAGATCGCGTATCTCGTCCCAGGCCATCACGTGGGTGTGAAGGTCGTAGCCGCAGTGCTTGACCAGGCGTTCGATGTTGTGCACGGCGAGCTCGCTGTTCCAGCCGGCATCGACATGAACGACCAGCGGGCGCAAACCGTATTCGTGCACCATCAGCGCCAGGTACGAGCTGTCGACGCCGCCGCTCAACCCCATGATGCAGTCGTACTCGCGACCCTTGCCGTCGGCCTTCACCTTGTCGAAGATCGCCTCGAGCCTCTTGCGTCCGTCCCCGTTCGGGAACCACAGCTTCGACGTGCTGGCATCGAACTCGCGACAATGGTTGCAAACGCCCTGCGCGTCGAAACTGATGGCGGGGTCTGTCGTATCCATCACGCAGCGCGTGCAACGACGATACATCGGGTCCTCCCTTTTCGAGATCACGGGGCAAGCTCCTCGTTGTTCGATTTTGTGATTACCGCGGCGACAGCGGCGCGGCATATTCTCACGTTCAAACGTGCAAACAGCAATGAATCGAAGCGTTCGATCGAGTCGTCGGAATATCTGACATCAATGCGTGTCGACCTTCTTGACGATTGCCGCAACTTCCCATCGTTCGGTCCACCCGTCATACTTGCCCGACCACCACGACCAACCACCGAATCCATGACGACCCCAGCGCTTCCATTCACCGACCTGCGTACCCAATACCTGGCGCTCAAGGACCGAATCCAGCAGCGCATCGACACCGTCCTCGAGCACGGCCAGTACGTGATGGGGCCGGAAGTCGCCGAATGTGAAAAGGCGCTCTGTGCGCTCACCGGCAGCGCCCACTGCATCACCGTCGCGAGCGGCACCGAGGCGCTGCTCATCGCGTTGATGGCCAAGGGCATCGGTCCCGGGCACGAAGTGATCACCACGCCGTTCACGTTCGCCGCCACCGTCGAAACCATCGTGCTGGTCGGCGCGAAGCCCGTCTTCGTCGATATCGAGCCCGATACCTGCAACATCGACGTCGCGAAGATCGAAGCCGCCATCACCCCGCGCACCCGCGCGATCATGCCGGTGGCGCTCTATGGCCAGCCGGCCGACATGGACGAGATCAACGCGATCGCCGCACGTCATGGGCTCTGCGTCATCGAAGACGCCGCGCAAAGCCTGGGCGCCACCTACCAGGGTCGCGCCAGCGGCAACCTGAGCGAGATCGGCTGCACCAGCTTCTTTCCCAGCAAGCCGCTGGGCTGTTATGGCGACGGCGGTGCCATCTTCACCAATGACGACGCGATCGCGCAGGCCTGCCGCGAGATTCGCGTCCACGGGCAGAGCGGTCGCTACCTGCACACGCGCGTCGGCGTCGGCGGCCGGATGGACACACTGCAATGCGCGATCGTCCTGGCGAAGCTGGAGCGATTCGAGTGGGAGATCGGGCAACGGCAACACATCGCCGAGCGTTATGCGGCCGGCATCCGCGCTTCGGGTCTGGCACTGGACCCGGTCGTCGTCCGTGCCGGTCGCACCTCGGCCTGGGCACAGTTCACCGTGCGTTGCCCGGATCGTGCGACCCTCGTGCAGGCGTTGACCCGAGCGGGCATCCCCACGGCGATCCATTATCCGAAATCGATGCACCGGCAGGTGGCCTACGCGCACCTGGCCGATCCGGATTGCTGCCCGCACAGCGATCGATTGGCGGAACAGGTGCTCAGCCTGCCGATGAGTGCCGATCTCTCCGAACAGGATCAGCGCCGCGTCCTGTCGGCCCTCGAGGCCGCTGCCAGCACGACCAGCAGCGCGAGCAGTGCGATCGCATAGCCTGACGGCCGCGCAATGTCGCAGCCGCATCGCCTCGCGGCAGCAAAGCCCGTCAACGATCAGGCCGGCTGGAACTTCCTGAACACGTCTTCCAGCACGTGTTTCTCCTTGTCCCAATGAATGTCGTCACGCACCCGGTTCACGCCGGGTCGCTTCGCCTCGATCTGCGCCGGCGTCAGGCTGTCGACCAGCGTCGAGACTGAAGCAGCGTCCACCGGCACCACCCAGCCGCAGTCGTAGGTTTCGACGATATGCGAGAGATCGGGAAAATCGCTGGTGATCACCGGAATGCCGCTGTGCAGGTATTCGAAGATCTTGTTGGGCAGGCAGTAGTAGTTGCTCAGGCAGGTGTTCTCGATGAGGCACAACCCGACATCGGCGCCCTGCGTGTATTCGAGAATGTCGTCCGGCGGCACCCGCGGGTGGTAATGAACCGTCGGAAACCGGGCGCCGGCCTGCTCGACCATCGCCTGGGCCGGGCCGAAGCCCATGATCACCAGGTGGTGCCGGCAAGCCGGCTTCGAGAAGACCTCGAGCAGCAATTCCGTCCCGCGGCCGAACCCGACCAGCCCCACGTAAAGGAAGACCAGCGCCTCATCGGGAATCTCGAACCGCGATCGGAACACGTTCGAATTCACCGGCAACTGCTTCTTGCGCGCCACGTTGCGCAGCAGATGGATGCTGATGCCCTTGTACTGATCCTGGTACCAGTCGGCGATCGACGGCGAAACCACCGTCGTCTCGTCCACGAACCGGATCATCGTCCGCTCCATCAGCTTGAAGACCGACTTCAACGCGTTGCCGTGGCCGAAGCATTCGGTCTCGAGTTCGTGCGCGTCGTAGATCAGCCCGCGCGCGGCGCCGGTGATCTTCAGCAGCACACCGATCGGCAACACGAAGAGACTATGGCAATTGACGACCGCGCCCTTCTCCCGCCGGAAGTACAGGAACACGCGGACCAGAAATTCCAGGTACTTGAGCGCGCTGATCAACGCGCTCTTGCGGTAACGATCGAAGTAGAGCCGGAACCGCTTGATCTGCAGGTCGTCGTGGCGCACTTCCACCTCGGGCAGGCCCTCGAGCCAGGTGCAGGCCACCCGAATGGGTGATGCCAGCCCGAGTTCCCGAATCGCATCGAGCTCCCGGACCTGCTGCGAATCGTTGACGAGGGGCGAAGGAAAGATATGGATGTTCATCGAAAGCCTGCCGGCTCCACGGCGCACGCGAGCGGCCTAGCCCCGTTGCACCTGGCCCAGTTCATCGACCTGGCCGATCACCCGTGCCGGGTTGCCGACCACCAGCGCGAAGTCGGGCACATC
>JBGSTN010000551.1:0-4539 GCA_041736455.1 Burkholderiaceae bacterium
ACGGCCATCGCCGCCAGCAATGCCGCACCCCCTGCGCCGGGTGCGAAGACGCCGCCTATGCGACTGATCGCACCGTTGCGCTGCAGCCTGCCGAATGCCTCGAGCACCACCGCCTGTTCGGTGCGCAATCGCTCGGCCAGCAACGCGAAGGGTTCACGATCGAGCGGGAACTCGTGCTGCCAGTTGTTGAGCAACTGGAATTCGAGCCCGCTCAACGGCATCGGTTCGATTGCGCTGGCCTGCATGATTCAGAACCCCATGCGCGTCGCGCGCGAAGTGAAGAAGATCCCGCTCGGCGAGGGGATGTCGAGTCGCGCACGCGTTTCGAACGAACGCGTATCGATCACGCTCACCCGGTTGTCGTCGCGCGCGCTGATCCATACCGAATCACCCCGTGGTGTGAATTCCATGTGCAACACCGCCTTGCCGGGCTCGAGCGTCTTCACGACGGCGTGCTGTTGCGTATCGATGACCTGCACGCGGTGATAGTCGGGCAACGCAAAATTCACCCAGACCTGCCGACCGTCGGGTCGCGCGATCACGAAGACTGGTTGACCCGCGACCGGGATACGAGCGACTTCCTGCCAGGTCTCCGTGTCGACCACCAGCACCTCGTGGCGCCCGATCGCCGGCAGATACGCGCGGCGTCCCGCAACCGCCCAACCGCGCAGGTGCGGCATCTTGTAGACCGGCAACGGTGCTTCGCCACGGCCATAGCCGGCGAGGATGCGATGCACCTCGGGTTCGGTGTTCCAGAAATCGATCATTGCGAGCCCGTCTTCACCGAACAGGCCGGCGATGTAGTGGCGGCCGTTCGGCGTGACCAGTGCATCGTAGGGCTGGTGCCCGATGCCGGCGAACTTCTGCGTCACCGGATTGCGCGGATCGGAGCAGTCGGTCACCCAGATCGCATCGCCATCGAACAGGCTGTAGGCGAAGCGGCGTCCCGGCAGATCGACCAGGCCGACGACGCGCGAGCGCTTGCCCGGCGCACCTGTCGGATCGTATTCGGTTGGCACCTCGGCAAGCAATTCGAGCGTACGCGCGTCGAAGACCTTGATCCCGCCGGGTTGATAGTTCTGCGCCGCGACCAGCGACCCATCGTCGCTGATCGCGCCGCCGATCGAGTTGCCGGCCTGCATCACGCGCCGCTCGATGCGACGCCGCAGCAGGTTGACCTGGGTGAGGCCGCCATCGCGTCCGAACACATAGGCGAACAATCCGTCGCGCGAGAAGACCACCGATGCGTGCGAGAGGTCACCGAGCTCTTCGACCACGCCGAGCAGTGCCTTCGTGGTCGTGTCGACGACGTAGAGCGACCCGTTGGCACGGCCTACCACCACGCCCAGATCACCGGTGCCCCGCAACGTGGTCGACGCACAGCCCGCCATGGCTCCCGGCACGGCTGTCGCGAAGGCTGTGGCCAGCATGGCGAGACATTGTCGGCGGTTCATCGCGTCGATTCCGACGTTTGTTCAGGAAAGCCGTCCAGCAGACGACTGGCGATCCAGCGCGCCTCGCTTTCGGTGATCATCGTTCGCCACGGTGGCATCGGCGTGCCGGGGCGGCCGTGAAAGATCGTCGCGACGAGACTGTCCAGCGGGATGTCCGCCAGGGCTTCGCGCGTGAGCGCGGGGCCCAAGCCTCCGGTAAGGCGCATGCCGTGACAGGCACCGCAGTCCTGTCGCACCATCCGGACCAGGGCCTGCGCCCGCGCCACGTCCGTCGCTGCTGCGGCTTGCATCGGAGAACCGGAAGCGGCGAGCGCGCCGGCAGCCAGTGCGCCACCACCGAGCAACAGCGCGATGATGGCCGGCCACCGATTTGGCAATTGCACGAATCAGGATCCAAGAATCGACGCGATCGCCACCTTCAGGTCTTCGTCGGAGATCTTCTCCGGACCATTGGGCGTCATCGGGATCGGACCGTAGACGCCCTTGCCCCCTTTGCGCACCTTCTCGAACAACGCCGCACTGGCATCCTGACCGGCATACTTCGCCGCAATGACCTTGAACGACGGGCCCAGCAGCTTCTTGTCCTTCGTGTGACAGGCCATGCAACCCGCCTTGGTCATGGCGGCGGTGGGATCACCCTGCGCAAGCACGGGACCGGCGCTCAGCACCAGCCCAGCCAACAAGAGACTCGAAAAAAAGGATCGCTTCATCATCGTTACCTCCTGCGCATGGATCAGTAGACGTCGTTCTGGGTGTTGTAGACATTGAAGTGGCCGGTCGGCGTGATCAGCAACGGATCCTTGATCACCGCCTTCAGCTTGAGCGTCTTGTCATCGACGATCACCAGTGCGCTTTCCTTGTTCTTCGCACTCCACACCGAGAACCACACTTCGTCACCGGCGCGGTTGAACTCGGGCTGTACCACCCGCTTGGCCCCGTCGTCCTTGATGTCGGCCCATTCGGCGATCGGCAGCACGGTGAAGCCCTTGTCGAGATCATCGATGTCGAACACCGCGACCGATTGCGAAATGGCGGGATCGGGATTCAGCGGCGTGTCCGAGTAGAGGTGCCTGCTTTTCGGATGGCTCTTGATGAACAACGCGCCCCCGCCCTGCCCCTTGAGCTTGGCGACTTCCTTGAACGCGTACTGCTTGTGCTTGTCCGGATCGGTACCGATCAGCGAGATCGTTTCATCGCCGAGGTGACCGGTCGACCAGACAGGCCCGTATTTCGGATGCACGAAATTCGCGCCGCGTCCGGGATGCGGAATCTCGCCGACATCGATCAGGCTGGCGAGCTTGCCCTCCTTCAGATCGACGGCAGCGATCTTGTTGCTCTTGTTGGCGGCCACCATGAAATAACGCTTGGTCGAATCGAGACCGCCGTCGTGCAGATAGCGCGCGGTGCCGATGTCCGTGATCTTCAACGCGTCGATGTTCGAGTAGTCGACCAGCAGCGTCTTGCCGGTCTCCTTCACGTTGACGACGAACTCGGGCTTGAAGTGATTGGCGACGATCGACGCGACACGCGGTTCCGGATGGTATTCCTGCGTATCGACCGTGACGCCGCGCGTGGAGACGATCTTGAGCGGTTCGAGCGTATCGCCGTTCATGATGACGAACTGCGGCGGCCAGTAGGTGCCGGCAATCGCATACTTGTCTTCGAAGCCCTTGAACTTGCTGGTCTCTACCGAACGCGCTTCCAGGCCCGTGCGGATCTCGGCCACGTTGTCGGGCTTCTCCATCCACAGGTCGATCATGTTGATCTTCGCATCGCGTCCGATCACGAACAGGAATCGACCCGACGCCGACAGGCGTGAGATGTGGACCGCATAGCCGGTCTTGACGATGTTGATGATCTTCTTGGTGTCGCCATCGATCAGTGCCACTTCGCCGGTGTCGCGCAGCGTCGTGCTGAAGATGTTCGAGATGTTGTAGTCGTTCATCTTCTTCGTCGGCCGCTTCTCCGGCGGCACGATCACTTTCCAGGTCGCTTTCATGTCGGCAAGGCTGTACTCCGGCGGCACGGGCGGTTCATGCTGGATGTAGCGCGCCATCAGATCCACTTCCTGTTCGGACATCTCGCCCGAGGTCTGCCAGTTGGGCATGCCGGCCGGCGATCCGTAGGCGATGAAGACCTTCAGGTAGTCGGTGCCCTTGTCGACCGTGATGTCCGGCGTCAGCGGCTTGCCGGTCGCCCCCTTGCGCAGCACACCGTGACAGCCGGCGCAGCGCTCGAAGTAGATCTTGCGACCCTGGTCGAATTCGGCCAGCGTCATGGCTGGCGCCTTCGGGTTCACGCTCTGCACCATTGGCTGGTCCACCAGCGGCGAGCTGCCTGCCTGGTAGTTGGCCTCGGGCTGAGTCACGTTCTTTTCCTGCGTGATCGCACTGCCGCAGACCAGCATCGCGGCCATGGCCAGCGACGACACGATGTACTTGGAAGTCTTCATGAGATTGGCTGTTCCTTCTCGTTCCAGCTTTGGACGGGCCCGATTCGCATAGTCATCGGCGCTGCCCGCATGACCAGTCACTGAGCAACACGACGCGGGTAGACATGATTGTTGAATCGCACGCGGGCTGTGTCCTTGAACTGGTTCAAGGACACTCGCCGGCCCGTTGCGAACAATCAGCTTCACGCAGCCCACTGGAGAGCACGCGATGAGCGTGATGGAACACAGTCACCTGTTGATACCCGGTTGGCTCGAGTCGAGCGGCGCTGCCGCGGGCTCCCCCGGCCTGGTGACACTGGTCGGCGCCGGACCCGGTGACCCGGAACTCCTGACGCTGAAGGCGGTCAAGGCATTGAAGAAGGCGCGGCTGGTCCTGTTCGATCATCTGGTCAGCCGCGCCGTGCTCGACTTCCTGCCACCCGGTGCCGATCGGGTCTATGTCGGCAAGGAGTCGTCGCGCCATACGTTGCCACAGGCCTCGATCACCGAATTGATGATCCGCCTGGCGCGATCGGGTCGACCGGTGCTGCGCCTCAAGGGCGGGGACGGATACATCTTCGGGCGGGGCGGCGAAGAGGTGCAAGCGCTCGCCGAAGCTGGCATTCCCTTCACGGTGGTGCCCGGACTGACGGC
>JBGSTN010000562.1:0-1557 GCA_041736455.1 Burkholderiaceae bacterium
GCCCAGACGGGCTCGTAGGCCACGACGCAACGTTCGTGGGCGATCTGCGCAAAGGCCGGAAGGACGGCAGCCAGTTGCGTGCCCACGACGGTTTCGGCGCGACCCGCTTCCCGCTCCTGCAACGACTCACCGACGCAGACGATGACGTTCAGTCCGACCTCGAGCGCGCGCTTCGTCTTGGCCAATACCGTGGCGTCGTCTTCCGCGAAGAAGGCCCGCCGCTCCGAATGACCGATGATGACCCAACGACAACCGAGATCGACGAGCATCTCGGCCGCGACTTCCCCGGTGAATGCGCCGGGCGCTTGAGCCGCGACATTCTGTGCACCGAAAGCGACAGGACCCGGTGCACCCGTGGCACCGGCGAGCGCACCGCGAAGCTGGCCAAGATACGGATAAGGCGGGCAGACGACCAGGTCGACACCGCTGATCGACTCGAGCGCCGGCAGCATTGCACCGATCAGTTGCTCGTTGGTCGCGATGGCGCCGTTCATTTTCCAATTGCCGGCCACCATCGGTCGGCGACCGGGGACGGCGCGCGTACTAGCGGTGCTCATGTGTGCTCCGAGGTAAACCGAGCATTTTAGGCGGCTGGGCCCTGTGGGGTCAAACTGCCATGCCGGCACTGCCGTTCGGACAGCCGTGTGCGTTCAACCCGAGGCACCGGAACCGGGCCCGTCCCGGCCGCGTATGGTGTCGTCACCAGCAGAGGTGACAACCGTGGTCGGATCGGCTTCGGGCGCATGCACTTTTGCCGCCGCCCACACCGGCGCACCGCCTGGTCGCCGCCGCAGCGCCCAGATGACATAACCCGATAGGCCATATGCGAGGAACAGCAGGAACAGCATCGTCGGCGGATCGGACGAGATCAGCACCAGCGCGAAGACGATACCGATCGCGAAGACGAAGGGCACGCTTTTGCGGTAGTTGACGTCCTTGAAGCTGAAGAAGGGAACGTTGGACACCATCGTCACGCCCGCATACAGCGTGAGGACGAACGACGGCCACGCCAGATCGACACCACTGGAATTGATCCAGCGCGTGGCGCGCAGATCGGTCGCGAGCCAGACCAGGCCCGCGACCAGGGCCGCCGCGGCGGGACTGGGCAACCCCTGGAAGAATCGTTTGTCGACCACGCCGATGTTGGTATTGAAACGAGCGAGCCGCAGGGCCGCGCCGGCGACGTAGACGAAGGCAGCAAGCCATCCCCACTTGCCGAGCCCATGCAGCGACCATTCGTACATGACGAGCGCGGGGGCGGCACCGAACGAGACCATATCGGACAGGCTGTCGTATTGCTCGCCGAAGGCGCTGGTCGTGTTGGTCAGGCGCGCCACGCGACCATCTAGCGCATCGAGCACCATCGCGACGAATATGGCGATAGCCGCCATTTCGAAACGATCGTTCATCGCCTGGACGATCGCGAAGAAGCCACAGAAAAGGGCGGCTGTCGTGAACGCATTGGGCAGCAGATAGATTCCCCGCGCCCGGCCCTGACGACGAGGCGGAACGGCAGCGACCGTGGGCGCCACCGGCGAGCGGCGACCCCGAACGCGA
>JBGSTN010000571.1:0-2611 GCA_041736455.1 Burkholderiaceae bacterium
ACAACTTGCCGCGCTCGACGCGGCCATGCTTGACAGCCATCGGGCGAGCCTCGCGGCGCCGGCACTGCACGAACGGCTCGCCAATCTCGACAAGGGCCGCTAGCCATTCGACGGCCGGCCGATCAGCCGTCCGGCGACGCCATCAGGTAGGTTTCGACATCGCGCAGCCGTTCCTTGCCGAACCAGAGCTGGTCACCGACGAAGAAGCTCGGTAGACCGAAGACGCCGCGGGCCACCGCCGCGGCCGTGTTGGCCGCGAGGCGATCCTTGACCGGCTGTTCCTGGGCGCGTGCCATGAACGCGGCTGCGTCGAAGCCGCCCAGTTCCAGAACCTGCGCGATGACACCCGGATCATCGAGTTTCTTCGGTTCCTGCCACATGTGAACCATCATCAGCTCGACATAGCGCTCCAGGTCGCCACTTTCCTCGGCAACGATCGCGCCGCGCATCAGGTGCAGCGTATTGACGGGAAACGACGGATTCATGCGAAACGGAATCCGATGCTGCTTGATGAAACGGTTCATTTCCAGTCGTTCATAGGCCATCTTGCCCTTGACGTGTGCGAACGTCACCATCGGTGCCTGATTGCCGGTTGCCTTGAACAACCCGCCGAGGAGGACCGGTCGGTAAGCCACCTCGGCCGCAGTTCGAGCGATGAAGTCCGGCAACACCCGGTGAACCAGATAGGCATTCGGACTCGCGAAGTCGAACAGGAACTCTACACGGCGCATCGGTCGGGACTCCACTACCAGGTTTCGTTCCACGGCCGCAGATCGATCTCGTGCGTCCATGCATCTTTGGGCTGACAGTGCAGCCGCCAGTAATTCTCGGCGATGTGGTCCGGATTCAGCACACCCTCGACGGGTTTCTTTTGTGCATAGCGGTCGGGGAACGACTCGCGAATGAATGCCGTGTCGATCATGCCATCGACGACGACATGGGCGACATGGATGCCTTGCGGCCCCAGTTCGCGCGCCATGCTCTGCGCGAGCGCACGCAACGCGTGCTTTGCTCCGGCGAAGGCGGCGTACCCGGCCCCACCGCGCAGCGAAGCGGTCGCCCCGGTAAACAGTATCGTGCCGCGCCCGCGCGGGAGCATCACCTGGGCGGCTGCACGCGCGTTGAGGAAACCCGCCAGGCAGCACATTTCCCAGACCTTGATGAAGCGGCGCGCGGTCTCTTCGGCGACCGGGGCACGAACATTGCCGCCGATATTGAAGACCATCACGGTGATCGGACCGATATCGCGTTCGATGATGGCGAACAGTTCCAGTACATGATCCTCCCGGCGGGCATCGCTGCCGAACGCATAGGCTCGACCGCCTTCGTCGACGATGCGCTGCACGAGTTCACCGAGTCGTTCGATGACGCGCCGTGTCACGCAGACGGAGAAGCCTTCACGCGCGAAGCGGCGCGCAATGGCCCCTCCGGTCGCATCACCGGCTCCGATCACCAGTGCGACCGGTGGTCTTTGGTCTCTCATCACCCTCTCCCGCGCCCAGCGCACCATGCAGCGCCCCCAGGCGCAGTTTACACAGACGCCCCAAGTGAGCAGACATCGTGAATCCATGCCGGCCGAGACGCCATCCCCTGCCGCGAGCACTACAATGAGCAAGCCTCGCTGTCTGTGCCGCAAACGTCAAGGAGCGCGCTTGCGAAATGCCCAACGACTGATCTACGCCGCCTGTACGCTGTTGCTGTGGATCTTCACCCCGTCGGCGATGTTGCAGGATGGTCCCGGTGTACCGGTCGCAAACGCGCGGGCTGCCGATCCCGGATTCCCGTCGCAGGCCAGCACTGCCTCGGGTCGCCTGCCTGCAACCCTCGGCTCGATGACGACCGATGTCGTCGCTGATGGCCTCGACTCGCCCTGGGGCTTCGACTTCCTGCCGGACGGGCGGATCCTGGTGACCGAGAAAGCCGGCACCATGAGCGTCATGGAAAGAGACAGCGACGGGGCAGGTCGGATCACGCCGCTGTCGGGAGTGCCGGACGTCGCCAGTCGCGGCCAGGGCGGACTGCTCGATGTCGCCGCGAGTCCCCTGTTCAGCGACGACCAGACCCTGTTCTTCACGTTTTCCGAACCGGTCGCCGGTGGCGCTCGCACCAGCGTTGCCCGTGCGCGGCTCGACGGATCGACGTTGCGTGACCTGCGGATCATATTCAGGCAATCGCCGGTTCAGCGCACTGCGCAGCACTTCGGATCGCGAATCGTGTTCGAGCCGGATGGTCATCTGCTCATCGGGCTCGGTGAGCGGAACAACCCTGCGCTTGCGCAGGCGCTCGACAACACGATCGGCAAGGTGGTGCGAATCACGCGCGACGGTTCGGTTCCCTCCGACAATCCCTTCGTCGGACGCCAGGGCATCGCGCCGGAAATCTACAGCTATGGTCATCGAAACATCCAGGGTGCCACACTGCATCCGGACTCCGGGCGGCTGCTGGCGATCGAACACGGTCCGCAGGGCGGCGACGAACTGAACCATGTCGAACGTGGCGGCAACCATGGCTGGCCGAGAATCACGCGCGGTGTCCAGTACGGGTCGGGCACGCCGATCGGCGACGGCACCGCCGCGGCGGGAATCGTGGCACCGATGGTCTGGTGGACGCC
>JBGSTN010000588.1:0-1956 GCA_041736455.1 Burkholderiaceae bacterium
ATCGCGTCGCGCTGCGGTTTCATTTCTGCCAGCGCACGCCGCGCGATGTCGTTGATCTTCGCTTTCTGTGCGTCGCTCGCATCTACCGAGGACAGCACGCGATCGACCATGCGGGTCATCCGTTCGCCCGGTTCGCCGAACCGTTCGCCGTCCGGACCCTGACGACCGAAACCGCATCCGCCGACCGTAAGCGTGAACGCGGTGATGCCTGCCAGGCCGATGACCGCCCACCTGCCGCGTGAGACCCGGGGTGCCTGCTCGTTGCCGCCAATCATTGCTGACTCCTTTCGATGAAAAATGCCCGGCACATGTCATTCACATGCCAGGCATCATCATCGCAGCGGTCTGTCAAACCCGCGTGTCGCTCCATGAAGAACTGTGAAGCGATCGGCGCAGTCGGCCGCAGGCCGCTCGGCCGCTCAAACCGATTTGCGAAACTTCACGAACTTCTGGTTCTGTTCCCCCAGTCCCTCGATGCCCAGCCGTACCTGGTCGCCCGGCTTGAGGAACACCGGTGCCGGTTTCATGCCCATCGCAACACCGGGCGGAGTACCGGTCGTGATCACATCGCCGGGTTCCAGCGTCATGAACTGGCTCACGTAGGACACCAGCGTGGCGCAGTCGAAGATCATCGTCTTGGTGTTGCCGTTCTGGCGCATCTCACCATTGACCTCGAGCCACAGCGACAGATTCTGCGGATTCGGGACTTCATCACGGGTCACGAGCCAGGTGCCGATCGGGCCGAAGGTATCGCAGCCCTTGCCCTTGTCCCAGGTCGCGCCACGCTCCAACTGGTACTCGCGTTCCGACACATCGTTGATCACCACATAGCCGGCGACATGATCGAGCGCGGCTCGTTTGCTCACGTGCTGCGCACGCGTGCCGATGACGATGCCGAGTTCGACCTCGTAGTCGGTCTTGACGGAATTCTTCGGGATGATCACATCGTCATCAGGGCCCTGCATGCACGAAAGGGTCTTGGTGAAGACGATCGGTTCCTTGGGAATCGGCGAGCCGGTTTCAGCCGCGTGGTCGGCGTAGTTCAGCCCGATCGCGATGAACTTGCGTGAACCCGTAAAAGGAATGCCGATGCGTGGCTTGCCGCGGGTGGCGGGGAGCCTGGCTGGTTTGATCTTGGCCAGCTTGGCCAATACTTTCTCGGACAACTGCGCAGGACCGATGTCGTCGATGACGCTCGACAGGTCGCGCAGCCGACCATCGGCATCGATGAGACCCGGCTTTTCCTTGCCCGGCTTGCCATAACGAACCAGTTTCAATGCATGTCTCCCAGTGATGTTTGCCGCCCGTTGCGACATCGTGCGCATCGCCGGTTGCGACGCCACTCTGCCGCGATTCTAGCGGCGTGAGCGCTCAACACAAGGCCACCGGGCCGTCAGATCGTGATTCCGCCATCGATATTGAACATCTGGCCGGTCGCAAAGGCGCTTTCGTCACTGGCCAGGAAGACGACGATAGGCACGATATCGGATGCCGTGGCCAGTCGACCCATCGGTTGACGCGCGGTGAACATCTTGCGGGCTTCCTCGATGTCGCCGAGCGCGCGCATGCGATCGGCGAGGCTCGGGGTATCGACCGTGCCGGGACCGATCGCGTTGCAGCGAATGCCGCGGGTCACGTAGTCGGCTGCGACCGACTTGGTCAGACCGATGACGGCGGCCTTCGTGGTCCCGTAGACGAACCGGTTCGGCAGTCCCTTGACCGAAGAGCATACCGACGCCATGTTGATGATCGATCCGCCGCCGTTGTCGAGCATCCGGGGCAACGCGGCCTGGATCGTGCGCATCATCGCGTGCACGTTGATCGCAAAGCTGAACAGGAGATCTTCGTCGCTGGCCTGCAGGATGGTGCCCTGATGCACGTAGCCCGCACAGTTGAACAGGACGTCGAGCGGGGGTTCGGCGGCAATCAGCGCGGCGACCGCGGCGCCGTCGGTGA
>JBGSTN010000593.1:0-1689 GCA_041736455.1 Burkholderiaceae bacterium
CGTGTGTATCGAAGACTTGCAGGTCCGGAACATGTCAAAGTCAGCGGCAGGCAGCCGCGACGCACCGGGGCGAAACGTCAGGGCCAAATCGGGTCTCAACAAATCGATCCTGGATCAGGGTTGGGCCGAGTTCCGCCGGCAGCTGGAATACAAGCAGGCCTGGCGAGGCGGCGAGGTGGTGGCGGTAGCACCACGCAACACCAGCCGCACCCGCCCGCGCTGCGGTCATGTGGCGGCGGAGAATCGCCTGACACAGGCCCGGTTCGCCTGTTTGAAATGCGACTACAAGAACCACGCCGATCTGGTCGGCGCGCTCAACATCCTAGCGGCAGGGCATGCCGTGTTGGCTTGTGGAGGAACGGCGCAGTCGGGTCGGCCAGCGAAACAAGAACCCCCCGAAGCGACTACGCAACGTAACGCGTAGCGCCGTAGGAATCCCCTTCCTTCAGGGAGTGGAGGACGTCAAGCGGAACGATTCGCGCCTGATCGAGAGCGACGCCCAGCGGGGCTTCGTGGTCTGGAGCAGGGCCGGGCTGGGTTCGATCGTGGGCGAGCCCGATCCCGATGCGCTCGTCCGCGCGGTCGAGGAGGTTCCCCAGTTGCTGGCATTTCCCGAGAATATCGCGCTGGTCAAGCAGATGCTGCCCGAATGCCGAGCCGAGCCGGCCGTTCTGTTCCGGGCTCCTGAAGTGCTGCCCGCCCCGCCGGCTCATCCATGTTTCGAACTGGATCCGATCAGGATCGTTTCGTCGGAGCGATCGCAGGAAGAACCGTCCGCTGTCGCATCAACGGCGCGTTCGGAGGAAGTGATGCGCAGCGAGCCCAGATGCCGCGAGCCGGTCGTCGCGGCGTTCGACGGCGCGCGTCCGGTGGCAGTCGCCTACGTCGCGTGGGAGACCGAACGCCACTGGGATGTGTCGATCGACGCGTTCGAGAGCCATCGTCGTCGAGGGTATGCAACGGCCGCCGTCTCGCACCTGATGCACCTGATGCGCAGGAAGGGCAAGGTGGCGGTCTGGGGTGCCGCGCACAGCAATCCGGCCTCGATGAACCTGGCCCGGCGACTGGGCTTCGTCAAGGCCGACACGATATGGGTCGTCGACACCGGCCGCGCCGAACGACTCAGCGCTTCGTCGCAGGCAACGTCAGCCGCGACATGTAGTCGCTGACCGCCTTCAGTTGATCGTTGCTGTAGCCCTTGATCACCTTCACCATCTCCGGATTCGCGTTGCGCCGCTCACCATCGCGGATCATCGTCGCTTCCTTGTACAGATACGAATAGTGCTGGTAGGCGACACGAGGATAGAACTCGGCCGCCTTGCCGCCACCACGCCGGCCGTGGCAGGTCTCGCAATCTTTCTCGTAGAGCTCACCGCCGAGTTCAATACGATTGCCGCTGCCCTTGCCGTTGTCGAGCACGATCGGCAGCTGCTGGAGATAGGCGGCGATGTTCGCCGTGTCGGCGACCGACACCACCCAGTCACCGACGAAGGGATGCATCTTCGGATTGTCGCGGCGCCCGGCGCGCACATCCATGATCTGCTTGATCAGCACGGTTGCATGTTGCCCGGCCAGGCTGGGGTAGATCGCATCGGCGCGGCCGGAGCCGTCCGGCTGGTGGCAACCCTGGCAGACCTCGTAGGCGATACGGCCCTGCTCGATGTCCGGGCGGTGCGCGAGCGCGGCGTC
>JBGSTN010000598.1:0-1902 GCA_041736455.1 Burkholderiaceae bacterium
GACGCCGCGCGGGCCAAGCAGGAGGCCCTCGACCAGTGTCGCAGGCGGGCCGGATGCGATTGCCAGATCATTCATTTGTCGGTCGGGCCGGCGGTCAAGCCCTCGAATGCCTGTCGCTGAACCAGCCCACGATCAGCCGATCGACAGGAAGCGTTTGATCCACCCGGCAACCCGGACTCGATCGGAGGCATTGCGGTAGCTCACGATGGCCGGGTCGGCGAGCGCCCCGTACCGGTCGCGTCTGTTTTCGATCAACGCGATCGCGTAGTCGACCGAAAATTCGGGGTGGAACTGGAACGAGATCGCGTTGCCGTAGTCGAGCCCGGCATGGGGCGTGAACGCGCTGCCGAGTATCGTTCGTGCGCCCGGCGGCGCGATGACGACCTGATCCTGGTGCGATGCAGCGACGCAGATCGTCGCGGCATCGTCCAGCCATGCGGCCGAGCCGACGATGTCGTAACGGTGCAGGCCGATGCTCCAGCCTTTCGGCGATCGGATCACCGATCCGCCGAACGCCTGGGCCATGATCTGATGTCCGAAACAGATGCCGACCAGCTTCGAGACGGGTCGCGCCTCGATCAGAAAATCCGTCAGCCCCGGTATCCAATCGTGATCTTCGTAGACACCGGCTGACGAGCCGGTCAGTACGTAGGCATCGAATCGCGTCGCCCGATCGGGCAATGCTCCCGCGGCGACGTCGACGATCTCGGCATCGTGTCCGAGCATCCGAATCATCATCGTTCCGTAGCGATCGAAACGATCGCGTATGGCGAGGGGCGGCGCGCCGCACTCCAGGATGCCGATCTTCATGAGTCTCTCTGGATGACGATTGGTACGGGGATGGCGAGTCTTGCGGCAGTCGGGGCGTGCGCGGTCGCTCGGGAGCAATGCCCTCGATGGAGTACCGTCAGGGCTCGATCAGGACGTGTTGCGCGCCGCCATTCTGCCGGATAACGCGGCCGATGATCGCCGCGGTCCCGTATCCGGCCGCGCGCAACGCCCCGATACACGCTGAAGCCTGTGCCGCGGGCACGCTCGCCAGCAGACCACCCGCCGTCTGCGGATCGAACAGCAGTCGATATCGCGAATGCAAGAGCATGGCCGGCTGAACGTTCAGGTCGGGCTGCTGTTTCAGGTTGGCCGAGTGCAGCGAACTGAGCAAACCCGATGCGGCGGTTTCTTCGGCCCCTGCGAGCACCGGCAGCGCCGACAGTTCGACGACGGCCGAGACTCCCGATGGGCGTGTCATCTCGACGAGGTGGCCGAACAGTCCGAACCCGGTGAGATCGGTGCAGGCGGTGACGCCATGTGCCCGCAGCAGGCGCGCGCCGTCGCGATTGGAGACCATCATCGAGTCGAGCGCGGCATCGATCCAGCGACCCCGGGCGGCAAGCAGCGCGTGGGCGGCGAACAAGGTGCCGGTGCCGATCGGCTTGGTCAGGACCAGCGCGTCGCCGACCTGCATGCCGCTCTTGCGCGTCAGGCTTCGCAGATCGTCGTCGACCAGTGCGTTGATTGCAAAGCCGAGGGCCAGTTCGCTCCCTTCACCCGTGTGACCGCCGATCAGCGAGCAGCCGGCTTCGTCGAGCACCGTCACGGCGCCCGTCATCAACTGACGCAGCGTTTCCTCGACCTTGACCTCCAGCCCGGGTGGTACCGTGACGATGGCAGTCGCCGTCTGGGGCTCGCCGCCCATCGCGTAGAGGTCACCGAGCGCATGGTTGGCCGCAATCTTGCCGAACAGATAAGGGTCGTCGATGAAGGCACGAAAGAAGTCGACGGTATGCACCATCGCCTTGCCGGACGGCACCCGGACGACCGCCGCATCGTCGGGCTCGTCCAGCCCGATGACGACCTCTTCGCGACGCAGGGGTCTCAGACTGCCGAGCGCGCGAGACAGCA
>JBGSTN010000617.1:0-3976 GCA_041736455.1 Burkholderiaceae bacterium
GTAGGCCGCCGCCGCGTTGACCAGCTCTCGCAGGTTCTCGATACGGTCCTGCCCTTCGCGCTCGCTCTCGTAGTGCGCGATCAGGGTGCTGCGCTCGATCACGTGCTCGACGAGGTCGGGCAGATTCATCGTGCGGGTCTCATCCCGCAGCGTGTCGATCAGGCGCACGAAGGTCGCGATCTTCGTTGCCGCCATGCCACTGAGTGAAGCGAGGGCCGCGTGCAACGACGTATTCGATCGCGTCGCCTGGTCGGCGAGCATTTCGACGGTGCGCGTGCCGATGCCGCGCGCCGGGAAATTGACGACGCGCATGAACGAGGTGTCGTCGTCGGGATTCGCGATCAGACGCATGTAGGCGAGCGCATGCTTGACCTCCATGCGTTCGAAGAAGCGCAGGCCGCCATACACCCGATACGGTATCCGCGCCGAGAAGAGCGCATGCTCGAGCACCCGCGATTGCGCATTCGACCGGTAAAGGATTGCGATGTCGCTGCGGCGCATGCCCTCGTTGATCAGGCCCTTGACCTCCTCGAGAAGCCACTGCGCTTCCTGCCCGTCGCTGTCGGCTTCGTAGACCCTCACCTGCTCGCCTTCACCGGCGTCGGTCCAGAGGTCCTTGCCGAGGCGCTTCGAGTTGCGCGCGATGAGCGTATTGGCGCTGCGAAGAATGTGGCCGCACGAACGATAGTTCTGCTCGAGCTTGATGAGATTGGCGACGTGGTATTCGCGCTCGAACGCGGCCATGTTGCCGACGTTCGCACCGCGAAACGCATAGATGCTCTGGTCGTCGTCACCGACAGCGAAGACCGCGGACGATCCACCCGCGAGCAACTTCAGCCAGCGATACTGGAGATCGTTCGTATCCTGGAACTCGTCGACGAGGATGTGACGGAATCGTTGCTGATAATGTTCGCGCAGCGGCTGGTTGCGCGACAGCAGTTCATGACTGCGCAGCAGCAGCTCCGGAAAATCGACGACGCCTTCGCGCTGACACTGCGCATCGTAGAGCGCGTAGAACTCGATGAAGCGGCGGTTGTATTCGTCGACGACCTCGATGTCGCCCGCCCGCAAACCGTCTTCCTTCGCGCCATTGATGAAGTACTGCAGGTTCTTGGGCGGGTAGCGCTCGGTGTCGACATTGGCCGCCTTCAACATCCGCTTGATCGCGCCGAGCTGGTCCTGCGAATCGAGGATCTGGAACGTGGCAGGCAGCGCCGCGTCGCGGTGATGCGCGCGCAGCAGGCGGTTGCACAGGCCGTGGAAGGTACCGATCCACATGCCGCGCGTGTTGATCGGCAACATGGCGCCGATTCGGGTATTCATCTCGCGCGCGGCCTTGTTCGTGAACGTGACGGCGAGAATGCCCTGCGGACTGACCTGACCGGTCGAGATCAGCCAGGCGATTCGAGTGGTCAGCACCCGTGTCTTGCCGCTGCCGGCACCCGCGAGGATCAATGCGTGCTGAGCGGGCAGCGTGACCGCCGCGAGCTGCGGTTCATTCAGGTTGGCAAGGAGGTCGGGCATGCCTGTGATTTTACACAGCCCCGACCGGCACGGATTTTGACCCGCTCAGAGGCGACCCTGCCCGGCTTCGCGTTTTTCCTGGCAGGCCACGCAGGTGACTGCAAGCGGTTGCACCTTGAGGCGTGCGGGAGGGATAGCGACACCGCAGGCCTCGCATTCGCCGTAGGAGCCGGCGTCGATCCGTTCGAGCGCCCGTTCCGCGGCATGCAGTTCACCGGCATCGCGGCGAACCTCGGCATGATCGACTTCGGCGACCTCATCGGACAGCGCGAGATCGGCACTGTCGTCCGCGGAACCGAGATAACGCGACAACGACCCGGTTTCCTCGAGCTTGCGACGCATTTCCGACTTCAGTTCGACGATCCGGCGTTCGATGGCCGCACGGACGTCGCCCATCGCATCATCGGCCGTAGAGGAAGACTTGCGATCTTTCGGCGTGTTCATCGATTCATCCCTGAAGCATCGTTGATCCAGTCTAGGCGGGTGCCACCGCCACCGGATTGACTCCAGTCAACGATTGCGCCATTGCCGATCGTACACGGGGCTTCGCCCGCGGGCACGCCGCGCTTCTCCAGTCAATGCGCTCGACCGAGGTTGAACAGCTTCGCCGCCGCCACGTAGGCGAGCAGGCCGCAGACCACGGCCAGTTCGAGCGATACGGACAGTGTCAGAATGAACGTGACCGCGAAGCCTATCGCATCGGCGAGATGTCGATGCGAGATCGCCCGCTTGAAGTAGGCGAAATCGATCAGTGTCCAAGCCACCATCACGAGAATGCCCGCGACGACCGCGTGCGGCATGTAGGTGAACAGCGGACCGACCAGCGCGAGCAGAACGATCAGCAGGAGGCCGGCGCTGATCGCGGCCAACGGCGTCCGCGCGCCGGCCTCGACATTGACACCCGAGCGATTGAACGAGCCCGAACTCGGATACGACGAGAAGAAACTGCCTGCGAGGTTGCCGAGACCCTGGGCCATGATTTCCTGTCCGCCGCTGATCTGCCGCCGGTTGCGCAGCGCCACGGCACTGGCAATCGACATCGCTTCGGCCAATGCGAGCAACGTCATGATCAGACTGGGCACGAGAAGAGCCCCCATCGTGTCCAGTCTGAAGTCCGGTATCGACAGAGGCGGCAACGCACCGGGCAGTTCCTGAACCGACGCCAGCGACCAGGCCGGTCCGAACGCCATGACCAGGGCCTGCGCGGTCAACGCGCCGACGACGACACCGACCAGCATGTAGGGAATCAGCGCCGTGCCGAAGCGCCGGGCCACGATACAGGCGAACACGGTGGCGCCCGCGACCAGCGTCGGGGCAAGCCGAATCTCGTCGAGGCTCGTGGCGAGCCTGACGACCGTGTCCAGCACCGACATGCCGCGCGGCCAGTCCAGTCCCAGGAAGGTCTTGACCTGGCTGTTGACGATCAGGATCGCTGCGCCGGTGGTGAAACCGACGATGACACTGTGCGGGATGCGATCGACGAGTCGGCCCATGCCCGATATCGCGATGAGCAGTTGCCAGAAGCCGACCATGAACGAGAGCGTCAGCACCAGCCGGATGTAGTCGGGCGACCCGGCCTCGGCCAGCGGCCCGATCAGCGCGAGCACCGTGAGGGAAATGGCATTGGCGGGTCCGGTCACCATCTGCCGGCTCGACCCGAAGAACGCGGCGACGATGCAGGGCACCATCGCGGTGTAGAGACCGTATTCGGGCGGCATGCCCGCCAGCGTCGCGAACGCCACGCCTTGCGGCAGCACCACGATCGCACCGGTCAGGCCCGCCAGCACGTCGGCACGCACGACGTTCAAGTCGGACAGTTCGCGCAGCCAGGCAGACCGTGGCAATCGGGCGTCTGTCTCTACGGTCAAACCCGCGCCTCGCCATGATAGAGACGCACGACGTGCCTGGCCTCGGCGAAGAACAGCCAGCGCTCGACCGCCAGCCCGGCAAGGCAAGACAAGGCGCCGACCGCCGCGCCTGCCGGCCATGCGATGAGAACGAAGGCCGGAACCGCGAATCCCAGCAAGCCGACCAGCCAGCGCAGGCCTCTGGCACGGGCGGGATCGACCTGGTAGCCGAATTCACGCATCAGGAAATTGGGATGTGTGTGGCCGAGGTCGAGCAGGCGCGGCTTGCCCTGCTTCAGCGACAACGCGTCGTCGATGATCGGCCCGGTCGGCGCCGAAAAATCGCGGTAGTAGAGGAACTTCACCAACGCCGTCGCAACCAGGACGGCCAGTGCGATCCAGCGCAGGATGATCTGCCCGCCGGCAGGAATCACCGCGACCAGGATCAATGCACCCGAGTAGAGACCCATCAGCGGGTAGGCGAACCGGGTCTGCCAGTTGTGCCAGCGCGGAATGGTCTTCAGGCAGGCATAGATCATCGCGGTGCTGACCAGCACCGCCAGCGCCAGGGCCATCACGAGCAGTCCGGCGGCCCGCTGCATCGC
>JBGSTN010000662.1:0-5205 GCA_041736455.1 Burkholderiaceae bacterium
CCCCGCCGCCTCCGCCGAGAGCCGAGAAAGTGACGTTCGCGTCGGATGCTTTCTTTGATTTCGACAAGGCAACCCTGAAAGACGGTGGCAAGTCGAGCCTGGATGAGTTGGTCAACAAGATCGGCACCATTGCACTGGAAGTCGTGATCGCTGTGGGTCACTCCGACGCAACCGGTCCCGAAGACTACAACCAGCGCCTGTCGGTTCGCCGTGCAGAGGCCGTCAAGGGCTACCTGGTCGGCAAGGGTGTCGAAGCCAACCGTGTCTACACGGAAGGCAAAGGCGAGAGCCAGCCTGTTGCTGACAACAAGACCTCCGATGGTCGCGCCAAGAACCGTCGCGTCGAGATCGAAGTGGTCGGTACACGTAACTGACGTCGTCTGATCGCCGGGCCGGGTTCTTCCCGGCCCGATCGAACCCCGCTCCGGCGGGGTTTTTTTATGCCGTCCGTTTCGCCTGCCCGGCCCTGCCGCCGTGGCGACCGAGTCGCATCCGGCAAAATGCTGGCAGAATCGGCGCATGAATAGTGCGACATCACACCCCAACGTCGATTCATCCGAAGTCGACAAGTTTCAGGCACTCGCTGCGAAGTGGTGGGATCCGAATTCGGAGTTTCGGCCCCTGCACGAGATCAATCCCCTGCGCTTGAACTGGATCGATGACCTTGCATCCGTTGATGGCAAGGCCGTCCTCGATGTCGGTTGCGGCGGCGGCATCCTTGCCGAAGCCATGGCCCAACGCGGTGCCGACGTCACCGGTATCGATCTGGCTGACAAGTCGCTCAAGGTGGCGGGCCTGCACCAGCTCGAAAGCGGCGCCAACGTCCGTTACGAAAAGATTGCCGCCGAAGATCTTGCCGAACGCGAACCCGGCCGTTTCGACGTCGTCACCTGCATGGAGATGCTCGAGCACGTTCCCGACCCCGCCTCGACCGTCGCTGCCTGTGCACGACTCGCAAAACCGGGCGGCTGGCTCTTCTTCTCGACGATCAATCGCAATCCGAAGGCCTTCCTGTTCGCGATCGTCGGTGCCGAATACGTGTTGCGCCTGCTGCCACGCGGCACGCACGACTACGACAAGCTGATCAAACCCTCCGAGCTCGGCAGTGCCGCGCGACGTGCAAACCTCGTCGCCGATCGCGTGATGGGCATGACCTACAACCCGATCACCAAGGTCTATCGACTCGACCCGCGGGATGTCTCGGTCAACTACATGATGTCGTTCCGCAAGCCCGCGTAGACGCCACCCCATGTCCGGCGCCAAGCCGTCTGCCGGCGGCCATCCATTGCACGATGCCGGAACGCCCGCGATCCGGCGACCGGCGGCCGTGCTGTTCGATCTCGACGGCACGCTTGCCGACACGGCGCAGGATCTCTGTGCGCCCGCCAATCGGATGCTCGAGCAACGGGGTCTTGCAGCCATTCCAGTTGCCGATCTGGGCCGCTTCGCTTCATCGGGTGCCCGAGGCCTGCTCGGGCGCGCGTTCGACATCAAGCCCGGCGATGCCGACTACGAGGCCCTGCGCGACGAATTCCTGCGCGGCTACGAGCAGGGGCTATGCGTCCATACGGCGCTGTTCCCCGGCATGGAAGCCGTTCTGGCAAGACTGGAACTCGAAGGCATACCGTGGGGAGTGGTCAGCAACAAGACCGAGGTCTACGTCAGGCCGATCCTCGACCAGATGAAGCTCGGCGCTCGCAGTGCCTGCGCGATTGGCGGCGATACGGCAGACCGCGCCAAACCCCATCCCGATCCCCTGCTTCTCGCCGCGCGTCGGCTCGGTGTCGACCCGGAGCGGTGCGTCTATGTGGGCGACGACTTCCGCGACATCGTTGCCGGTCATGCCGCCGGCATGCTGACGGTGGCCGCCGCTTATGGTTACCTCGGCACCGAGTCAAAGCCGCATGAGTGGGAAGCGCACTTCGTCATCGAACGCGCCGAAGCCTTGATCGGTCTGATCCGTTTCGATTGAACGTCAGTCGACCACCGCCACTGCCTCGACTTCGATCTGGAATTCCGGATTCACCAGCGCGCCGGTATCCACGAGCGTGCTGGCCGGGATGTGCGATCCGAGAAACGACTTGCGGATCTCCCGGAACGTCTGCACCTTTGGCGCGTCGAGCGCGACGACATAGATATTCATCTTGACGATATGCTCGAACCTCGCACCTGCGCCAGCGAGCGCCGTGCGCAGATTCTCGAACACCTGCCGCGTCTGCTCCGCGAAGCTTGCGCCCACGACGGCACCCTGCTCGTCGGCCGATACCTGGCCAGACACGTAGATCGTCCCGCCGCCCGAGACGACAGCCACGTGAGAATACGTGCCTTTTGCGAGACCGTCGGGATTGATGAACTGAACGGGCATTTCGAACTCCTGGATGGGCGGATGAAAGCGGGCCGGCGAGCGGCGCCCTTGCAAATGGCGATCATGCCTATAATTACAGATCTTGGTAACGCGAAGCGAAACACCTGGGGCCGACCTGGTTTCGACGTGGGTAGCGAAGCGATACAGGGCATGCCGAGGCGCCTTTCCCTCGTAAATCAATTGGCAAATCATTAAACGCCAACGATGAGCGTTTCGCTCTGGCCGCTTAAGGTCTGAGCCGCTGCACCGGTTTGCCGATGGGCCGGGTGGGGTTAATCCCTCACAGCAGCGTCATATACACCGGATCGCGTCAGGCAGGGTCACTTTGCCAAAGCGCTAAATCCTAGGTGACTGGTTGGGTGCCGGCGTGTCGACTGGCCAAAACACCCAACGAGATCCAGAACAGCCGACTACGCATGTAGAACTGATCGTAGAGGACTTGCGGACGCGGGTTCGATTCCCGCCGGCTCCACCATACACAGGGGCTCGGATAATCTCCGGGCCCTTTTTCTTGCCTGAAATCTCCGCGTCACGCGGGGTACCGGCCACCTGTGCTACGGGTGGCCGCCAGCCGAAACGCCCGCAATCGGCTACTTTCTCTCCCAGAGCCGTCTCTGTTCTCCGTCTGGCCTGCGGGTAGGCGCAGAGGGCGGTCTATACGAATCGATAACTGACGCGTGGCGGTTCGTTGTCAACCAGGGTCGTCAGTCAGGCATCGAACGCCATCAACGCGGTGGCAAACGGATCCGTCTTGCTCTATCATGAAGCGTCAAGATGAATCATGATGGAGATGGCCATGACGACTCCTGTCCGCGAAAAGTTTTCCTCCCAGGCTGCGCCCGATGTGCTGGCGGCGCTGCGCCAGATCGCAGAAAGCCAAGGCCGCCAGTTCCAGGCGGTGCTCGATGACGCCCTGCGCGACTACATCGACCGGCAGCAGAAAAAGCGCCCCCGCCGCCATGTGATGGCCTCTTTCGCATCCAGTTTGGATGAGTTCGACAGCCTCTACCGCGAGTTGGCCAAGTAGACCGTGGCTCACGATTACCTGACCGTGGCCGATGTGCTGGGCATGCACACGGTGCTGATGCAGCGCTACGGCGGCGCGCCGGGTGTGCGTGACCCGGGGGCGCTGGAGGCCGCACTGTTTCGCCCGCAGACCGCCTACTACGATGACATCGTGGCTGAGGCTGCTGCCCTGCTGGAAAGCCTGGCAATCAACCACCCGTTTTTGGACGGGAACAAGCGCATCACCTTTGCGGCGGCCGACGTGTTTCTGCGCATCAATGGCTGGCGCTTGCAGCGTGCGCCGATGCAGATCTATGCCGAGATGATGCAGATGTTCGAGTCGGGCACCTTTGATGTCGCCCACCTCGATCCCTGGCTGCGGTCTTTCGCCGTCGCCGCAGAGTGATGCTATGAACGAGAAAAGCCCAACGCGCAGACTCAGGCTGCGATGACAGAAGCACGGGCGATGGCGATGGCGAGGAACCGGATGCCTGAACTGGTGTGGCGCTGCTAGCGCCGCTACCATCTGCTGCGCGATCAGCTCTTCGATGGGCAGCGCCGGCAGCGGCCCGCCCATTCACATCCCATTGGCCTTGCTGGCCGCGATCTTGTCGCGGATGCGTTCGCCGGTAACCTCGCGCTCGAACTGTGCGAAGGACAGCACGATTCATTGACGCCGTTCTGCCACGTCTTGCCGGGCTCGATGAATGCCGTCCTGATCCCTGCCCCTTGAACCAATTCTGCAACGCCGTGGCGACGAACTCAGGGCCATTGTCCGAGCGGATATGCATGGGAGCACCATGAAGCGCGATCAAGCGAGCGACTTCATCGATGACGCGGGTTGCGCGAAACGGGCCCTGGCGACTCGCTTTTCTGCCACGCATCCGGCCAGAAAGTACGGGTGATCGTACGGATTGACTGTTAAACTCCGCTCGTCATTGGGGAGTAGCCGCTCTTCGTGTCCAGAAGAGGCTTACGTCAACATACTTGACCCGCAGGTCATGGTGTAAGCAGTTCCCGTACCTGGCAAGACCTTTGACCACAACGACTCCGGATTGGCCGGGGATGCGTGGTGGTCATTCGTCCATATCCGGCCAGGAAATTTGCATGAACTCGCTGCTCGTCTCCACCGGAGTCGTCGCTCTTGCAGAAATCGGCGACAAGACCCAACTGCTGGCTTTCATCCTCGCGGCCCGCTTCAAGAAGCCGATACCGATCATCTGCGGAATCCTGGCCGCGACGATCGTCAACCACGGGCTGGCCGGCGCGCTGGGCGCGTGGATCACGACCGCAGTGACGCCTGACGTCCTGCGCTGGGTCCTCGGCGCATCGTTCGTCGGCATGGCGATCTGGACGATGATTCCGGACAAGATCGAGGACGAGGAAACCCGGATTGCCAGGCGCCTCGGCGTATTCGGCGCCACCTTGATCACGTTCTTCCTGGCCGAGATGGGCGACAAGACGCAGATCGCGACCGTCGCGATGGCAGCGCACTATGCCACGCCGGTGCTGGTGGTGATCGGCACGACACTGGGCATGCTGATTGCGGATGTCCCTGCCGTATTCATCGGTGACAGGCTCGCAATGAAGATCCCGATGAAGCTGGTTCACTCGATTGCCGCGGCCATTTTTGCCGGGTTGGGCGTCGCGACACTGCTCGGAGCAGGCTCGGGACTCGGATTCTGAGGCTTCCCACCGCTCAAAATGATCGCCCTGTCGATCCCGATCGCACGACCTGGATGGTCGTCGCCGGTGGCATCGTCGCGCTCGCGGTCGCGATGGGTGTGGGCCGCTTCGCGTTCACGCCGCTGCTGCCGCTGATGCTGCGTGACGGC
>JBGSTN010000692.1:0-6764 GCA_041736455.1 Burkholderiaceae bacterium
GGGCATCGTGCGCGATGAACTCGCCGCGGCCGGTGCGACCACCGCGCTGGTCTCCCGTTCGGGCATCGACCTCGACAAGATCGGCATCGAGTACAGCCACAGCGGCATCGCTGCCAGGCCCGGCAGTGACGGACGCTGGGGGGTACGTCAACTCTATTTTGCCTGCGACGAATCACGTCCTCGCCTCTATGACCAGGGCGTCGCCGGCTTTCTGTTCGATACGAGCGATATCGACCGCGTTCGCGTCGCGCTGGTCGTGCTGCCCGACGATGCGGCACGGCGACTCCAGAAGGCCGTGCTCGACGATCCGCTCGCCTTGCGACTGCTGAGTGCGCGTTACAGCGCCAATGCCTATCCGTTCAACGACCGTTACCAGAACTGCAATCAGTGGGTCATCGAATTGATGGCAGCCGCCTGGGGCGACCTGGACGATGGTCCCGATCTGCGCCGTCGCGCGCAGACCTGGCTGCTGGAACAGGGCTATGCGCCCGAAGCGGTCGATCTCGGTTCGCACCTGCGCAAGTTCGGCGCCACGATGATGCCGCTGATCCACATCGACGATCATCCCGAAGACGATCGTTATGGCCTGCGCTTCCGCCTCAGCCTGCCGAGGGCGATCGAGACCTTCATCATGACGCGTTACCCGGACGCCCGGCGCATCGAACTGTGCCGTGGCGACGGGCAGGTGGTGGTGCGCCACGGTTGGCGTCCGATCGCCAGCCAATGCAAGGCAGAGACTGGGGACCGGGTCGTGCCACTGAGCTGAGCCGCGATATCAATCGGCCTGCTCGGTGATCTCGCGCCAGTTCAGTGTGCGCGGCACCTGGTACTGGAGGTAGCCCTGCGTGACCTTCAGCGATTTCTTGCTGCCGGTGATCAGCGCGTGGATGTTGTTGCCCACGCGCACGAGCTGCAGACCGACACCCGCCGTGCCGGGATCGAAGGCCGCAATGCGTTCCGGACCCGACTCGGTATCCTTGTAGAGTTGCGATTGACCGGTCGCGAAATCGGTCACGTAGACGCGACTCGAACCGTCTCCGGTGCACAGGCCGACCGAATTCGGAATGGATCCGAGCCACGAGATCTTGCCGACGTCGGTATCCTGCGGATCGACGATGACGCGTTCGCCGGTGGCACCCAGATCGTGATACCAGCCGTATTTGTCGGTCGCGATCGAGGCCTGCGTCAGCAGCGTCGCGTTCTCGACGAGTGCGCTGCGCGCGATCGGAAACGATGGCGCGCCGTCGTCACCTGCCTTGAACGGCGCGGCGCGCGTGCCGTCCTTGATCGCATAGAACGTCTGCGTGGCAGCATTGAACGGATCTTCCGGCTCCAGCAGCTTGCCCGTCCCGACGAAGACATGACGAACCCGTGTCACCGGTGCAATGCGGATGATGGGTCCGGTGGTGATCGGCTGGACAACGCCGCCCTCGGAGGCGAGAGTCGCCATCTTCATCGGTGCCGGAATGGAGCCCTCTGCACTGGTGAAATCGAATCGCCAGAGATTGCCGAGCAGATCGCCACCGTAGACTTCGGTGATCGTGCCGTCGGCCGAGTTGGGGGTGTACGCCGTCACCTCGGAAAGGCCAGCCGGAACCTCGTCCGATCCGACTGTCGTGCCGATGCGTTGCAGGAGGTCGCCGGTCTTGATGTCGACGACATAGAGAAATCCTTGCCCGCCACCGTCGGACCCGGTTGCCGCGATATTGTCGTAGCCGGAAGTCAACAGCACCACCCAGCCCCAGCGCTTCGTCTTGACGATCTGCGGTTTGCCGTAGCTGTAGCCCAACTTGGAGTCCTCGAACTCCCATAGAACCCGCGCCTTGGCCTGGGCTTCGCTCGTCACCGAGCCACCGTCGGTGACATCCAGTGCGTAGAAGGATCGCCCGCCCTTGCCAAGACCGCCCACGAGTATCGTGCGCCAGTCCGCCGCGCCGGAATTGCCCTTGGTTCGTCCGAAGTCGACGTCGCCGACCGAGACCGTCGCATTGACATAGAAGCGATGCACATAGTCGCGTTTCGTCAGAGCTCGCAAGCCATCGTCGTCGGGCGCGCGCACACCGGCGAACAGCACGCTGGGCACATAGGCCCACACTTCCTTGCCACCGTTGGTGGTATCGACGCGCGCGTCGATCGCATGCATCATCCCGTCATTGACGCCGACGTAGAGCATGGGCGTGCGATTCGCCTTGGCGGTGACGAACGTGCCGTAGCCCGGGTTGTACAGATCACTCAGGCGAGCCGAAGGAGGACCGACATAACGCGGCGACGAATCGACGACATCGCCGAGCGACGAAAGTTGCTGGATATTGCCCTCGCCTGCTGCGCGCAGACGTGTACGGAATCGCGCATCGGAATGGTTGCCGCGCAGGTATTCGAGCACGGCTTCCTCACCCAGGCTTTCCTGCTGGAACGTCGTCAGCTCGTTCCATCGGAAGGCCCTGGGCGCGGTCGCCGCAGTCGTCTTGCTCGCGCGCGCCATCGTCACGATCCGGCGCCCGGTGCTCCAGTCCTGGCTGGCGATCTTCGCCGCCGCACTCCAGACCGGCGTCGCCGAGACCTCGCCGGTGCCCGTGTCGACACCGTTGTAGGTGAAGGCAGCCACATCGCCGGACCAGTTGGACGGATCGAAATTGCTCTGGTAAAGACCGGTATCGGTGCGCAACTGACTCTTCGCACCGGCGACACCGACCGCCGCGTTGGTCTCGATCTCGGCGCGGATCGCGCCGAACGCCGAACGCAGGCCCGCCACGAGACGTTCGGGCGAATCGGCTTCGAAGTAGGTATCCGGCAGCCAGTCGCCGTTCTGGTCCCAGACGTCGCGCACGTCGATGTTGCCATCGCCGTTGAGGTCGGCGACCGCATCGCCGTCGTCGAGCTTGCCGTTTCCGTTCCGATCATCGAAGCCGCCGTACTTGGCTGCGAGCCAGAGCTGATTGCGGCGACGTTCGGCCGTACGCGCCTGACCCGTACCCCAGGATCCGGACTCTCGAACATCGATGAAGAATGTCTTGACCGACTGCTTGCCCTTCGTATGGATGGCGCTCGTATCCGGCCGGATGTCGTGGGCATTGGCATAGAAGGCCAATGACGCGAGGTAGGCGGAGCCCGAGCAGCAGTTGACAGGACCGGATGTCAGCGCGCCGCCGCTGGAATTTCGTGCCGTCACGCCCTCGTTGTCCAGTTCCATATCGATGATCTCGTCGAGCAAGGTCATCACGTTGATGCTGGTGTCGGGATTCGACGGCTGCGCGGCGCCCTCGTCCTGGGTATAGGTATTGCCGGGCAGGCGCTTGTCACGGTGCGTGTTCGAATCGGCAATGCCGATGACGAAATTCTTCGGACACCACTCGGAAGCCGATTCGAATCCGGCCGGTCGCGCCATCGGATCGTCCCAGCTGGTGATCACCGGGAAACCATCGCGCTTGGCCGCGGCAGAAGCCCCCGACAGCGCCGAATATTCGGGCGTGGGCGCGAGATTCTTGTAGTAGCGGATGCCCTCGTAGAACAGTTCGCTGACCGGATCGTAGCTCTTGTACGCGCTGGTCGTCAGCGCAGCGTCGCGCCCGAAGGTGTTGATGTATTGAATCACCCCGCTCTTGACGATGGCAGCGGACGTGGCAGTCGCGTCGGCTGGATCGGGGTTCTTGATGAAGGTGCCGTCGGTGGCGCTCCATTCCGCGTGGGTGTTGGCAGCCGACGCACTGACGGAAAGTTCAGGGCGTGTCGGACCCACGAATTTCATGCGTGCTCGCATGACCCCGCCGTCACGCTCGATCGTGGAATCGAGCAGATAGCCGAAGGCGCCGAAGCGCATCACCTCCGAGTGCTCCTGGACCAGACCGACGGGCTTGAGCGAGGTACCGTAGGCTTTGCAGGGCGTCGTCGTTTCGGCTTTGGCAACGTCCGAGTTGCAGACTTCGACGGCGACCTGGAAGGTATCGAGCGTGGTCGACATGTCCGACTTGCCGCTCACCTTCATCGCGGTGTTGAGGCCCTGGATCTCGAGGTAGAGATCACTCTCGCCGGTATATGGCGTTACCCAACCGGGTTCGATCTTCGGTATGTCGCTGAACGTCCTGCCCACCTGCTTGATGGGGAACTGACTCGTGCCCCCTTGTCCGTCATGCCGCGCCTTGCGCAATACCGTCTTCGTCGCGGTGTCGATTGAACGATCGCCGCCGGTCATCGCCCATCGGAACATGTCGATGGTCTGCATTGTCGCCCAGTTCAGGAAGTTGCCGCTCCACTTCGCGTTGCACATCGCTTCGGACGTCGCCGGCTGTTTCGTGGGCTGCTTGACCGGCTCGAATCCGATCGTGCGCTCGACGGGCTTGAAGTAGTTGTTGGTCGTGTCGTACGTGTAGCACATGTACGGGTTGAAGTATCCCTGATAGGGCAGGCTGTCGACCAATGTATAGGCCGCGTTGTCCACATTGGCGGCATTGACGCGCGCCGCGCGTTCGGGCGGCGTGAAGTAGCACGCGCTGCGACCGCCGTCGCGCCCCGGGAATCCGGTCCCGCTGGTTTCATCGTTGTACGCCTGCACGTTGGCCGTCGGCCACTCGACCGACAGGGTCAACAGCAGGTTGGCCGGTTGGAATCCGGTCGCATTGATCGGGCGATCGGCCAGGACGGCATGGGCCGGCGCTGAAAACGCGGCGATCGCTGCAACGAGGCTCAGTCCCGGCAGCAGTGCGGACAAGGCGGGGCCGCGACGAAGACTCGCGAAGAGACCGGCGGCAGATTGAACGGGGCGTCTGCGATGGATCATGGCGTTGACCTCGATCATTCGATCGGAAGTGAGATGAGAGCTTGCGAGTAGGATTCGGTGCGGCGCGGTCCGTTGGTGCGCGCAGTGACGCGAAACACGGGGACCAGCGGCGACGACACGTTCGAGCAGCGCGAGCAGTTGTCACGCGCATAGAGGCTCGCCACCGAGCAGTGTTCGGCGTCGACCGGCTCCTCGAGCGAGCAGATCCGGTCGATGACGACGCGGGTCGACATGCCCTCGCCCGAGTCGATGTCGGTAGCCGACATCGCGCCGGCGAACTGTGCATCGAACGTGGTGTCGTTCTTCAGCACCAGCGGTATGCCCTGGGCATCCGCGGGCAGGGCGATCGCCGAATAGGCCATGTTGCTGCCCGCCCCTTCGGCGGTGGTATCGGTATTGGCGAGCATCGCGAAATGCCCGCCCGACTTGACTTCGAACTGCCTGACGGCGGCGTTGATCATCACATCGTTGCGATTCAGCGCATCGCGTTGAAACGAGGCGTTGCGGGCCAGCAGCGACGAGGAGTCGACCATCTTCACGAAGGCGATCGACGAGAGCGCCATCACGATCGTTAGGATCAGGGCGATGGGCAGCACAGCGCCCCGCTGGAATCGAACGCTCATGGCATCTCTCACTTGCAGCCCGCGTCGGCGGGCATGCCGGCCGCACGTCGGTGCTGCGAACAAAGGGCCGACACCTGGTTGCGCAGCGGAATGACCGAATCAAAGATCTCGTGGCCGAAGCGACGCTCGTTGGTATCGAAACTCACGGTGTAGCGCAATGCTTCGGGCAGGTCCTGGAACAGGACCCGTTCGGACACCCCCGGGTTGCTCGAGGGGGTGCTCGAGCGCACCACGATCGCCACGCGCAGCGCCTTGACCCACAGGGCATTGCCACCGGCGGCGGTCATGTTGGCGTAACTCCAGGCACCGGTCGGTGCGACCCAGCGATCGATGACGTTGTCGTTGAGCACGCCATCGGTGCCGTCGTCGACGCCGTAGAGCACCTGCATCTGGATCACGTCCTGCGCCAACGGCAGGGGTTCGGCGCCGGTGAACATCTGCAGGGGATCGAACACCGTCAGCTGGGCCTTGTCGTCGAGACCGATCATCTGCATGTAGGGCGTGCTGCCGAGGTTGGTCAGTGTGTAGTCACCACCGGCGGCCATGCCCGCAAAACCGCCGGCACCGTTGTAGGTCGACTGGGCGATGTCGGTGCCGACGATTCGCGGCGCCGCGATTCCCGCAACCGGCGCGTAAGTCTTGTCCACCTGCCCGATCCTGCAAGGGCCTACGACCGTCGCGTCGGACACCAGCAGCAGATCACCGATCTCGAAGCCCGACGTGCTGTTCATCTCGATCTGTGCCTCCGAGACGATGTTGACGGGTGCCGGCACGACATTGGCGTCCGGCGTCGCACCCATCATCACGATCTGATCGGAACCGTTGCTGCCCGTGCCGTTGCTCACGGCAATGGGCGACAGGCGCAGGTCGATCGACAGGTTCGCGAAGGGTGCGGGCCAGGCTGCCGCACGCGGCAACAGCACGGTCTCGCCACGGTCGACCTGCAGTTGGCAGCCCCAGAGTCCCGGTCCGTGTCCGAATCCCGATCCCGACAGACGCAGTTGCCGCGTCAGACGCCAGCTCGTCAGCATGCCGGCCTGCTGCGCGTCGGCGCGTCCAGACACGGCGCGGCTGAAGACTTCATTGCCCGAGAAGCTCGTGACCAGCGCCAGCGTCGTGAGCAGACCCAGGGTCATGCCGATCATCAGTTCGATGATCGATACACCGCGTTGCCGGCGACGCGTCGGCGACCGGAGCAAACAGAACTTCATGGTGCGAGCACTATTCATAGACAGCCGATACGGTGACATGGCGATGAGTGACATCCTGTGCTTCGGCAAGACCCCCCGTGCCGCGTTTCTTCTCCCGCGGTGGCACCCAGCTCACCACGATGCGTACCGTGCGTTCGTCGCCGTCGATCGCACCGA
>JBGSTN010000735.1:0-2021 GCA_041736455.1 Burkholderiaceae bacterium
CCACCGCCACCGCCCGAGCGCGCACCCGTTTCACCCCTGAAGTCGTTGCCGCCCCCGCCTCCGCCGCCGCCCATGTCGTCGCGGCCGCCCAGCATCTGCATCTGGTCGGCAATGATCTCGGTGGTCCAGCGATCCTGGCCGTCTTTGTCCTGCCATTTGCGGGTCTGCAGGCGCCCCTCGATGTAGACCGAGCGACCTTTCTTCAGGTACTCACCGGCAATTTCGGCCAGGCGGTTGTAGAACACCACGCGATGCCACTCGGTTTCTTCCTTGCGTTCACCGGATTCCTTGTCCTTCCAGTTCCGCGACGTGGCGATGTTGACGTTGCAGATCGCACTGCCACTCGGCGCGTAGCGGGTTTCGGGGTCGCGGCCCAGATTGCCTACCAGGATGACCTTGTTGACCGATGCCATTAAATTCTCCTCGCGGTTTGCAGCCCGCCGATGTCAAGATGGCGCCAATGATAGCCGGTCGACGATCGCGCACGAGCCGGCCCGGTCGGCACGCCGGCCTGGCGTCCAGCCTCATGCAAAAGTGCTAAGCGACGCGTGACCGATGCTGGCGACGTACCCTGCGCCGACGGGATCCGGTTGCACCCGGATGCACGCGACGCACCGTTTCGCATGCTTCGAGACACTCGTGGGCCGCACCACGGTGTGTTGCGCCCGAGATCACCGATCGCGCTATAGTTGTCGATTCGTCTCGATTTTCAGGCATGGAACAGATCCGTATCCGCGGCGCCCGTACGCACAATCTGAAGAACTGCAACCTCGATCTGCCTCGCAACCGGCTGATCGTGATGACGGGCATCTCGGGTTCCGGCAAGTCGTCGCTCGCGTTCGACACGCTCTATGCGGAAGGTCAGCGACGCTACGTCGAATCGCTGTCTGCCTATGCACGGCAGTTCCTGCAACTGATGGAGAAGCCCGACGTCGATCTGATCGAAGGCCTGAGCCCGGCGATCTCCATCGAACAGAAAGCGACCAGCCACAATCCGCGATCCACGGTCGGGACGGTGACCGAAATCCACGATTACCTGCGCCTGCTCTTCGCGCGAGCCGGCACCCCCTATTGCCCGGAGCACCCGACTCATCCGCTCAAGGCGCAATCGATCGCGCAGATGGTCGATTCGGTGCTCGAGATGCCGGCAGGCGAGCGCCTGATGATCCTTGCCCCCGTACTGACGGCGCGCAAGGGAGAGCAGCAGGATCTCTTCCAGGATCTGCAGTCGCAGGGGTTCGTGCGCGTCCGTATCCGTTCGGAGCGCAAGGACGCCCAGGCGGAGATCGTCGAGATCGCCGAGACGGTCCCCACGCTCGAACGCAATCAGAAGCATTCGATCGATGTCGTCGTCGATCGGATCAAGGTCGCGCCCGATCTGAAGCAGCGCCTCGCCGAATCGTTCGAGACCGCGATACGTCTCGGCGACGGTCGGGCGACCGTCGTCGCGATCGACTCGGGCCAGGAGACCCTTTTTTCCAGCCGCTTCGCCTGTCCGGTCTGCAATCACGCGTTGCCCGATCTCGAACCGCGCCTGTTCTCGTTCAACAATCCGGCCGGGGCGTGTCCGGAGTGCGACGGCCTCGGTGTCGTGCAGTTCTTCGATCCGCAACGCGTGGTGCAGTTTCCTGCGCTGAGTCTCGCTTCCGGAGCGATCAAGGGCTGGGACAGCCGCAATCAGTTCTACTACCAGATGCTGCTCAGCCTGGCCGCGTTCTACGATTTCGATATCAACAGGCCTTGGGAAGAACTGGACGAAAACGCGCGCCACAGGGTGCTGAACGGTTCGGGCAGCACGAAGATCCCGTTCACCTACCTGAGTGACAAGGGGCGCACGGTCGTCAAGGAACATGTGTTCGAAGGCGTGATTCCCAACTTCGAACGCCGTTACAAGGAGACCGATTCGTCGCATATCCGTGACGAGCTCGCGAAGTTCATCAATTCGCGCCGCTGCCCCACCTGCGAGGGCACGCGACTGCGCGTCGACGCGCGGCATGTGCGCGTTGGCCCGCCCGATGCCG
>JBGSTN010000739.1:0-2307 GCA_041736455.1 Burkholderiaceae bacterium
CGCCGCGGGCGCCACCCTGGGCATACTCGCCCTGCCCTCGACGGCACTCGTGATGTACGCGATCCTGACCGGCCAGTCGATCGAGTCGCTCGTTGTCGCTGCACTGATACCGGGGCTGACGCTGTTCGCCCTGTTCGTGCTGACGATCCTGCTGTGGCTGCGACACTCGCCGGACGACGCGCCGCATACGTTGCCCCGTACCGACACGGACAGCATCGCGAGACTCGTCGCTCGTACGCTTCCTGCGGCGGCCGTCACGGTCCTCCTCTGGACCGGACTTTTCTTCCGATGGTTCGACGCAGTCGAGGCGATCGGACTTGCGGCCCTCGTCGCGCTGATCGTCTGTGCGGTGCGCGGACGCTGCCAGCCGCGGGCACTGGTCGACCTACTCGCACATGCGTTGCGCAGCAGTGCCATGGTGTTCTGGCTCCTGATAGGGGCATCGTCTTTCATGTCGTTCATCTCGCTCTCCGGACTGCCAGCCATCATGGTCGACACGATTCATTCCGCCGGGCTGCCCGCTGTGGGTTTCATCCTGGTCTGCCTGGCGTCGTTGACGCTGCTGGGCATGTTTCTCGACGCCCTGACGGTGATCGTGATCACGATGCCGTTGATCCAGCCTGCGCTCGAGAGCCTGCACGTAGATCTCGTCTGGTTCGGGATCGCTACGGTACTGGCGCTGGAGATGGGCTTGCTGCTGCCGCCCCTGGGAATCAACCTCTTCGTGCTGCATGGCCTGACACCCGAACTGCAGATGGGTTCGCTATTTCGCAGCCTCAGTCCGTTTCTTCTCGCGATGCTGCTCTGCCTGCTGGCGCTCGTCGCATTTCCGCAGATCGTGATGTGGTTGCCGGATCTCATGGCGAGTCCGCCTCGTTCCTGAAAGGCGCATTCGAGGCAACGTGCGCACGGCATAATGGACAGGGCCTCATTCTGGAGTTCACCGATGACCGAACCTTACGATCTCGTGATTCGCGGCGGGACGATCGTCACCGCCAGTGCCACGCGCCTGGGCGACATCGCCATCCGGGATGGTCGCATTGCCGCGCTCGGCGTCATCGACGGCGCGGCAAAGCGCGAGATCGATGCCAGCGGTCGCCTGATCTTGCCCGGCGGGATCGACAGCCATACCCATATCGAGCAGATCTCCGGCTTCGGGCTGATGTGCGCGGACGATTTCTACTCGGGCACGGTGTCCGCTGCATTCGGCGGCACGACCACCACGATCTCGTTCGCCGCGCAGCATCGCGACATGCTGATTCCCGATGTCGTGCACGACTATCACGCGCGTGCCGCGAGCAAGGCGGTGATCGACTACGCGTTTCATCTGATCGTGACCAACCCGTCGACGCAAACCTTGAGCGAGCATCTGCCCGAGGCGATTCGGGGCGGACTGCGCTCGTTCAAGCTCTACATGACCTATGATCGCATGCGCCTGACCGACGAACAGATTCTCGACGTCCTGTCGGTTGCACGCGAACACGGGGCGATGACGATGGTGCATGCCGAGAACCACGGCATGATCGGCTGGCTGGCCGGTCGCATGCTCAAGGCCGGCAACACGTTGCCGCGCTATCACGCGATCTGCCACACCCGGGGCGCCGAAGCCGAAGCGATCAACCGGATCATCGCGCTCGCCGAACTGATCGATACGCCGATCCTGATCGTTCATGTCTCGACGATCGAAGGCATCGAAGCGATTCGCCAGGCGCGCGCGCGAGGCTTGAAGGTCTACGGTGAAACCTGCCCGCAATATCTCTTCCTGACCAGCAAGGATCTCGATCGCGCCGGACTCGACGGCGCAATGTTCTGCTGCAGCCCTCCCCCGCGCGACGAAGCCGCGCAGCAGGCCTGCTGGGATGGCATGAAGGACGGCACGTTGACGGCGTACTCGTCCGATCACGCACCCTATCGTTTCGATGCGTCGGGCAAGCTGCCGAAAGGCGAGAAGACGACGTTCAAGGATGTCGCCAATGGGGTGCCCGGCCTGGAACTTCGATTGCCCCTTCTGTTCACCGCCGGCGTGGGCACCGGCCGCCTCTCGTTGCAGGAGTTCGTCGCCCTGACCGCGACGAATCACGCCAAGCTGTACGGCCTCTATCCGCGCAAGGGGGATATCGCGATCGGCAGCGACGCGGATCTGGCCATCTGGGATCCGGAGATCGAACTCGTGATCACGGCGGGCATGCTGCACGATGCCGTGGGCTACACACCCTATGAAGGCCGCCCGCTGAAGGGCTGGCCCGAAACGGTGCTGTCGCGTGGCGAGGTGATCGTGTCGGGCGGCAATCTGGAGGCCGCGCGGGG
>JBGSTN010000781.1:0-8515 GCA_041736455.1 Burkholderiaceae bacterium
GAGACGGTGCAGCGCATCCTGCACGCGCACGAGCCGTATCCGGCGCTGGCCGTCGATCGCCACTGGAACATGGTGCTCGCCAATCGCAGCATCGCGCCATTGCTCGCCGGCATCGACCCGGCCCTGCTCGAACCACCGGTCAACGTACTGCGTCTCGCGATGCATCCTGATGGCATGGCCTCGCGCATCGTCAATCGCGCGCAGTGGAACGAACACCTGCTGGCGCGTCTGCGCCAGCAGATCGCCGCGAGCCGAGACCAGGACCTGATCGCGCTGGCCAACGATCTCGAACGTTATCGGTCCGATCTGCCGGCGCCGGACGAGGATGCCGGGCATCCGTCGATGGCCGGCATTGCCGTGCCGGTAAGCTTGCGCCAACCCGACGGCAGCGTGCTTTCGTTCATCAGCACGACGACCATCTTCGGCACGCCGCTCGACATCACACTGTCGGAACTCGCGATCGAGGCGTTCTTCCCGGCGGACAAGGCGACCGAGCGGGCGCTGCGGGGAGGCGAATGAGCGCTTCCCGCTGCGTTCGGCTGCCCGTTCGACCGTACGTGGCGCAAGGGTGACTGCGCAACTTTTCGACGTTCGTCATCGACCATACTGGCATCGTGACCGCAGAGCAGTTCACGCAGGACATGTGGTGACGCATCCATCAGGGCGACAGGCAATGAATGGCGTCTACCGATTCGGCAAGTTCGAAGTTCGTTCCCTCGAACGGCTCATCCCGATCGATGGCGAGAATGTGCCTCTCGAAGGTCCAGCCTTCGACCTGCTCCTGGCCTGGATCGAACGGCGAGAACGCGAACGCGCATGAGGCGCTACTCGAGCTTCGTGGCGATCCACCACGTGGTCCCGCCGCTGTCCTTGATGCCGCCGCGCTTGTCTTCGTCGTCCTTCTGCACGGGCACTTGAACTGATTCCGCGCCAGCGGCGAGTGCCTTTGCATAGGCGGCATCGACGTCTTGGACGTAGACATGGACGTGAGCAGCGACGGCAGGCCAAGAAGGCGCTGAGTCGGCGATCATGATCACGGTGTCGTCGATTCGCACTTCCGAGTGCATCAAGCGTCCCTGGTCGTCTGGGAAGGACCGCAGCAACTCTCCGCCAAAGACTTCCTCGAGGAAGCGGATCGTGGAGACCGCGTTCGAAACGACCAGGTACGGCGAAGCACTGTTGTAGCCGGTGGGCTTGAACGAAGTCATTTCTCCTCCGGGAGTCGTGTCTGACAAGAGTAGCGCATCCGGGTAGCCGATTGCGCAAACCAGATACCGGGGATGTGGGAGTTACGCGCGCGACACGCGACTCAGCAAACGTTGGCGCAGTTCGTCGCGCGACTCGGCACCGAACTGGTTGTAGATCTGTCGCCGATGATAGATGACGGTGTTACGTGAGATATGCAACCGCTCGGCAATCTGCTCCTGTGTGCGTCCGAGCGCGAGCAGCAGACAGACTTCGGCCTGACGCGGCGGCATGGCGGCATCGCGAATCGCTTCGAACAGCTTGAGCGACGACGGTACACGTCGCTCGAGCTCGATCCCGATCAGTGATTCGGCCGGGGTTACCGGATCCAGCGGAAAGGCACGCGCGACGAAGCTGCCCCAAGCATTGTCGTGCTGCCAGGTCGGCGTCGTTGCATCGGACCCCGCCGTGACGGTACGCAGGGCTCGTACCGCACGTAGCATGCCCACCGGCATCGTCGCTGGCGCTCCCGCATTGCCGTTTGCCAGCGAGAGCAGTCGGCCGGCCTGAGGCGAACGCCAGCGCACAGTACCGTTGGCATCGACCACGATCAAGGCGCGATCGGCACCACAGGTCTCCGGTCCAACCGTCGTCGCACGCGAGCGCAACGCATGGGCAATGAACGGCTCGAGTCGCCGTAGCGCTCGCAGATCACCGGCATCGAAATCGCGGTCGTGCGCAAGTCGTGCGATGGTGAAGGCACCGGCAGGCGTGCGATTGTCACGTATCAACATGCGAATGAAGACTTCGCCTCTGCAAGGCCGAAGGACTTCGTTGAATATCGGATGGCGGTGGTATGACGTGCGAGAGATCCGAAGCACTTCATTCACATGATGGGGACCAATCTCGTTGCGAATGGCTTCAGCCATGGTCGGCCAGACTTCGCCTTCGCGCCTGCCGAAGAACCGGTCGCGATACAGTGCAAAACTTGCGCCAGTTTCGGGCGCGTTGAAGTAGGCATCGACCGGCCCGTCCGCTCCCACCCACATATGAATGCAGGTTTCGAAGGGAATGACCGCATTCAATTCGCTGAACAGTTTGGGTGCGATCACTGGACCGGGCAGGCCAAGACAACACAACTGGCGCAGCCGTGCTTCAGCCCGAGCGACCACGGCTGACTGGCTCACTCCCCGTCTACCAGAGGCAAGGAATCTAATGCCGCCTTCTCGGCGAAGCGAAGGTCGACATGAACACCCGACATTGCGCGGTGTGACTTCGATGGCCACTTCGGTTCATCACGGTGCGTGATGAAATGCGGCGATATCGCGTTGCGAAGCGTATTTGCGGATCTTGCAAGAGCGCTTTGTCGAGTGCTTGGCGCTGTATTGAGCGATTGCGAAGATCCAGACCCAGCTCCCCCTTCGTCGCAGACCATAGTGGCTCCCTGCCTAGGATATTTGAAGACGCAGTCTCCTCACCTGAACCGCTGACGTCCTTAGCGTGCTCAAATCGCGTCTTAATTGTTCTTAAAGTCGCGACTCAGGTCACACGCATCCACCAGGGAGACAAGCGATGAGCGACGCCTACCGTTTCGGCAAGTGGGAAGTTCATCCCGCCGAACGGCTCGTCCTGATTGATGGCAAGGATGTGCCTCTCGGGAGTCGCGCCTTCGACCTGCTCCTGGCATTGATCGAACGTCGCGACCGCGTAGTCAGTCGAGCGGAACTGTATGACGTGGTCTGGGGTCAGCGCGTCGTCGAAGATGGCAATCTGGACGTGCAGATCCATGCAATACGCAAGCTGCTCGGCAAAGCGGCGCTCGTCACGGTTCCTGGTCGCGGATACCGTTTCGCATTGGATCCCTCCAGCCGTGCTGCAGTCGTGGGAGAAGATGGGGCGCCGAAGTCTCCCGGCGACATTCCGCCCCTGCCAGCCGGATTCTTCGGTCGTGAGAATGACCTGATCACGCTGGAGGCGTTGCTCGCCGAACATCGATTGATCACCGTCCTGGGTGCCGGCGGTATAGGCAAGACGACTGTCGCCGTGGCGGCTGCTCATCGGCGACTGCCGCTCTGCCGCGATGGGGTCGCGTGGGTTGAAGCGTCACCCATTCGCGATGGAATCCTGCTTTTGCAGGCTTCCGCTCGCGCGCTCGATCTTGCCTACGCTGGAGGGCTGGTTTCCATTCCCGCGTTTGCCAATGCGCTCGAGGCGAAAGAAGCGCTGCTGGTGATCGACAACGCGGAGCATCTCGTGGAGTCGGTCGTCGAACTCGCCAGCGAACTCATCCTGCGCGCATCGGGAATTCAGATCCTGGTCACGAGTCAGGCTGCGCTGCGATTACCAGGCGAACGTCTGTTTCGACTCGGCCCCTTGTCCGTGCCCGATCAACAAGCTTCGTATGACGAGGCCGAACGCCACGGTGCGGTCAAGTTGTTTTCGGACGCCGCACGAGCCGTGGACCATCGATTCAAGCTTGACGAACAGAATATCGCCTCCGTTATTGCGTTATGTCGCCGCCTGGATGGTTTGCCGCTTGCCATCAAGCTCGCTGCCGCGCGGATTCCGCTACTCGGGTTACGGGGACTCGAGTCGCGCCTGACGAACCGGCTCGCCTTCATCGGTGGTGGACTCCGAAACGCACCCACCCGGCAACAAACGCTGCGGGCCGCCCTGGACTGGAGCTATTCCCTGCTGTCACCCGACGAGAAGTTCGTGCTTCATCGGCTTGCGGTGTTCGTCGGCACGTTTGATCTGGAGTTCGTCGTTGCCGTGGTTCAGGACGACAGCCTGGATGAAGAACGGGTCGTGGACACGTTGGCGTCGCTCGTCGATCGCTCGCTAGTGGTCGCGAGTCACTCCGAGCCTGTTCGCTATCGACTGCTCGAAAGTACCCGCGACTACGCGAGCCAGAGACTCGCGGCCGGCCCCGATTCATCCGTCGTGCAACGACGTCACGCGCGAGCCGCGGCTAAAGTGATCAACCGAATCTACGAGCAATCCTGGGGGAATCACGAGGAGCCACTACAAGTGATATTCGCGGAGGAGATCGACAATACCAGGACGGCCCTGGAATGGGCGATCCACAATGATCCCGGAACGGCTGTCGAGATAATGGGCGCATCGATTCACTTTCTTACCGAGGTCGGGCTTTTTCTCGAAACCTGGCGGTTCTATACACGCATCGATCCATTGGTCGAAGGCGCTGATCGATCAGCCGCCGCTCGATATTTGATGTACCGCTCGGTTACTCTGACCTTCAATGATCATTTCGCCAAGCATCGCTTTTCAAGGGAGGCCGCTGCGATATACCGAGGGATAGGTAACGACGAAGGACTTTGCCTTGCCATGAGCTTGATGTTGGGTAGCGGCCAGGTCCCTCAGTGCGAAGCCGACGAATTGCTCGATGAGGTCGAATCAATTCCGTGGAGGAATTGTTCCACCAAGCTTCAAGCGCTTGTCGAGAGCAATCTTGCAGCGCACTGCTTCTATCAAGGCCTGTACGCGAGAGCGGCCGAGGGCTGGGACCGTGCGGCAATCCTCGCAGGCAGGAGCGGAATACCGGGACTCAATGGCGCGTACATGGGATACGCGGCGATGGCGCACTTTGCGTCAGGCAATATCAGCGAACCACTGGAACATTGCCAGAGGGTGATTGACCGGGAACGGCACCGTCGATACGGCCGCTATACCTACCCGCTCGCGTTCTTGGGAACTGGTCAGACAATGCTGGGACGGACTGCAGAGGCTCGGGGGAGTTTCGATTCTCTCTTCAAGATGCTTCGCAGGATTTCAGGCCTATTTCTCCTCAACACGTTCGGACAGGCCTTCACCTTGTTCGCGATGAAGGAGGGTCGGCACCAGGCGGCAGCGTGTTTGCTCGGCTTTGCCGAAAGGAATGCCGCGACGTTGGGCCTGACAATACTCGCGCCGGCGAAGATGTCCGAAGCGCGGGAGGTGCTCGAGCGGACCCTGGAGCCCGCGACATTACGCCGGTTGCTGGCCGTGGGCCACTCGCTTTCGCATGAAGATGTCTGCAACCTGACACTCGCGACCTCGGGTGAAGACGAATGCCTTGGCGCGGCAATCGGACATGCGCAGGAGTGACAGGGTCGACCGATTGATGCTGGGAAATCAGAAACGTGATCATGGCAACCTCGCATGCCTTCGACAACCGCCTGAATCCACCATCGCCCAGCCAGTTGCCCGTGCCGTCACCGTGACGGACAGCCTGGAGGCACTGTCGATCCTTGGACTCGTTTCAATTAATCGTCTGAGGACGGTCGGATCCTATCCGATGGGATAGGGCGCTCGGCGTACACATCGCCATCATTCAAGGCGTCGGCCACCTGCTCGGTTCACGGCGATGAATCGCAACGATTCATGGCTACTGCACCGTTGCAACCGGCGGCGCGGCCGATGCTGCCCGTGAATCCTGGATCGCGAAAACGTATTGGACTGGCGAGAACCCGTTCACCACATAACCGAAACCCGAGAATACGCCGCTTGTCGGATCAGGAGACTCTTCGTGTCGAAACCTCGTTCAGTCCGCCCGTTCGGGCATCGGATCAACCTGTCCAGCGTGTGGCGGGCAGTGGGTGCCATTGCCATCGCGGTCATCTGTGTCGCCGGTCCGTTGGCATCGACGGCTTCGGCGCAGGAGATCAAGGTTGCCCTGAGTTCGCCGCCCAACTCGATGGATCCGCATTTCCACGCGCTGTTCCCGAACATCATCGTTTCCAACCACATGTTCGAATCGTTGATGAAGCTGGATGCTGACAGCCGACCCATGCCCTCGCTTGCAGCGTCCTGGCGGCTCGTCGACGACCTGACCTGGGAATTCAAGCTGCAGCCCGATGCCCGGTTCCACGACGGCACCGACGTGACCGCAGAGGATGTCGCCTGGTCGATCGATCGCATTTCGACCATCGCCAACAGTCCGGGCAAGTTCGACATTTACACCAAGTCGATCGTGGCCAAGGAAATCGTCGATGCGAAGACGATCCGGTTGAAGACGGCGGCACCCTATGCGCGGATGCTGTACGACATGAGCGTGGTCTTCGTGGTGAGCAGGAAGGCGACCGAAGGGTTGACCAGTGACGCCTTCGCGTCGGGCAAGGGGATGATCGGTTCTGGGCCCTTCAAGTTCGTGAGCTTTGCGCGTGACGACCGGGTCGAGTTCGTGCGCAACGAGGAGTACTGGGGCAACAAACCGGCGTGGCGCAAGGTCACGTTGCGTTTCATTCCGCAATCGGCCACACGTGTCGCGGCGTTGCTTGCGAAGGATGTCGACGCGATCGAGAACGTGCCTACCTCCGACCTGCAACGCATCCGCACTGCGAACGACCTGTCGTTCTTCACGAAGGTCTCGCATCGCGTCATATACATCGATCTCGACCAGCGCGAGAAGTCACCTTTCGTGACCGACAAGGACGGCAAGCCGCTCGAGAAGAACCCGTTTCGCGATCAGCGGGTACGTGATGCGATGACGATGGCGATCAATCGCGAGGCGATCAGGGAGCGCATCATGGAGGGTTTGTCGCAGCCCACCGGCAACTTCGTTGCGCCGACCTTGTTCGGCCACGTGCCCGAACTCAAGCCGGCGACATTCGATCCCGACACCGCGAAGACGCTGCTCAAGGAGGCCGGCTATCCCGATGGTTTCAACCTCACGCTGCACGGGCCCAACAACCGTTATGTCAATGACGAACAGATCATGCAGGCGGTCGCGTCGATGTGGGCCCGCATCGGCGTGCAGACCAAGGTTGCGGCCAGTCCGATGGCGGATTTCGCGCCACGCGTGAGCAACAAGCGCAAGGAGTTATCGGCGTGGTTAATGGGATGGGGGGGCACTGATGCGTCATCGCACTTGCGTGCCCTGGTTGCGTGCGAGAACGCCTCCAAGGGTTTCGGCACCAACAACGGCATGTCGTATTGCAATCCGGCAGCGGACGCGCTTCTCGAAGAAGGGCTTCGCACGGTCGACGACGCGAAGCGACTGACGCTGTGGCAGGACGCTGTGCGCCTCGTGATGAAGGATGGCGCATTCGTGCCGATCCATCAGCAGGTGACGACGTGGGCGGCTCGAAAAGGAATCGACTTCGTACCGCGTACCGACGAAGGTACCTACGCGCAGGATTTCAAACCGGATTCTTGATCGGAGACAGCGATGACAGCCGCGGTTGATGACGGGCGCCCTGGCCCTCGATAGCCTGCGACAACGCCGCGAAATCGACCGTCTGCTGCTCGATGCGGCGAGCATCCTGGTCCAGCTTGCCGCTGGCGGAAAGTCGGACCTCGACGAGACGGGCCGCAAGCGCGCGGGTGAAATGGCGCAAGCCGTCCGCAGGATGGTGTAGCGGCAATCCCGTTGATGAAACCGGAACTCTGAACGAAGTCGGACCGAGCGCCGCGGTTCGACTGCCTTTGGTACAGAATTCTCGACTTGGCCAAAGGGGGGCGCCGGCGCTGCTGGCACCCACAAGGGCGACAACCACGCCGACCGAAGCAGGGCAGCGTGGTCGATGATCGATAGACCGCGTCGCGTCGGACGCATGATCGACCACATGTCGATGACTTGCCATGGCCGAGACCATATCGATGCGGCACGCATCGGCGTGTTCGGCTTTCGCCGGGTCACTTCACGGTACTCGCCGGGGCGGGCGGTATCGCTGCTTCGGGGCGTGTCGGCCCCGATTTTCGAAGGCGCCTTGCCGAGCTGCGAGCGGAATCGGGAAGCTGATCATAATGCGTGATGACTGCCGGAATCTTGTACGCCCTTGCCGCAGGCCTGATGTGGGGCCTCGTCTTCGTCGGCCCCTTGCTCCTGCCCGAATACCCCGCTGCCCTGCAGTCGTTCGGTCGCTATCTTGCGTTCGGCCTGATCGCCCTGCCGCTGGGCTGGCTCGACCGCCGGAACCTGCGTACGTTGACACGCGCAGACTGGATCGAGGCGCTCAAGCTCGCTGCGGTGGGCAACCTCGTCTACTACCTGTGCCTTGCCAGCGCCATCCAGCGCGCCGGGGCGCCAGTGCCCACGATGATCATCGGTACCTTGCCGGTGGTGATCGCGATCACGGCCAATCTGCGCGCGGGACCGAGTCGTGAAGCAAAGCTGCCGTGGCTGCGCATGGTGCCATCGCTGGCATTGATTGCGGCTGGCATCGCACTGGTCAACCATGTCGAGATCACGCACCTGCAGCGGGATTCGAATGCCGACCTGTCTCGCTACGCGCTGGGGGCCGCCTTCGCGGTCGCCGCGGTCGTCTGCTGGACCTGGTACCCGATACGCAATGCCGAGTGGCTGCGTGCCCACCCCGATCGCAACCCG
>JBGSTN010000793.1:0-2187 GCA_041736455.1 Burkholderiaceae bacterium
GCCCACTGCGTCGTCAAGGCAGGCGCCGTCATCGGCCAGCAGGGGTTCGGCTTCGAACGCGACGCCACGGGCATTCCGGTGCGCCTTCTCCATCTCGGCGGCGTGCGCATCGGCGATCACGTCGAAATCGGCAGTGTCGCGACCATCTGCCGCGGCACACTGTCGGACACGGTCATCGAATCGCATGTGAAGATCGACGACCATGTCCATATCGCGCACAACTGCCACATCGGCTTCGGCGCATTGATCAACGCGTGTGCGGAACTCAGTGGCGGGGTCATCGTGGGCGCACGCGCATGGGTGGGGCCCAACACTTCGTTCATCCAGAAGCTGCGGATCGGCGAGTCCGCGACCATCGGCATCGGTGCCAACGTGATCCACGACGTGGACGCCTTCGCGACCGTGGCCGGCAATCCCGCCAAGAGAACGAGAAGAAGCCACGAATCCCGCCGGTAGCGCCGCGCGCGGATCAGCCGACTCCCCATCGAAGAGGAACCCTATGCGGGTCGCCAGCATCGTCCTGAATGAATTCACGCATGACTCGCGCGTCCTGAAAGAGGCACGGTCACTGAGCGAGCTGGGTCACGAGGTCACCGTCGTGGCCATGCATGCCGAGGGCCTGGCCGAGCACGAGCGTGTCGAGGGCTTCGTTGTCCACCGCATCCGACTGGCCTCGCGTTCGTGGTCGAGACTTCCCGTCGTCCAGGTCGTCAAGTATCTGGAGTTCCTCGTCCGCGCACTCAGGCACCATCGGCAGGCGGACGTGTTCCATTGTCACGATCTTTCTGCGTTGCCGATCGGCGTACTCGGGCGCAGCCTGTTCAATCGCCGCGCGCATGTCGTCTACGATGCGCATGAGTTCGAGACCGAGATCGAGCACCTGACACCCACCACGAAGTGGCTGTCGAAGATCCTCGAACGTCTGCTCATCAAGCACGTCGACCAGATGATCACGGTGAGCGATCCGATCGCCGATGACTACGCCGCGCGCTATGGCATCGCCAGACCACACCTGGTTCTCAACACGCCCGAATTCACGCCCATCGCACGCAGCAACCGGCTGCGCGAGGCATTGAACATCGGTGACGATCGATTCCTGTTCCTGTTCCAGGGCGCATTGAGCCCCCGGCGCGGCATCGAACTGATGCTCGAGACTGCGGCCACGCATCCGATGGACGGGTTCGTTTTCGTCTTCATGGGCTATGGCCCGCTCGAGCAGCACATCAAGGACTTCGCCGACACGAATGCGAATGTGTTCCACAAGAGCGCCGTGCTGCCTGCCGAACTGCTCGGCTACACCGCGTCGGCCGATTGCGGCTTGCTGCTGTTCGACGCCTCGTCGTTGAACAACGTCTACGCGATGCCGAACAAGCTGTTCGAGTACCTGATGGGCGGTCTGCCGGTCATCTGCTCGAGCAATCGGACGATACGCGAGTTCGTCGAGCAGCATGAAGTCGGCGTGGTCCTCCACGCATTCGAGCCTGCGGCACTGCTCGACGCGATGCACCAGATCGTCGCACTCGATCATTCACGCATCGCGGCCAATATCGATCGCGTCAGAAACCACTACAACTGGGAAGCCCAGGCAGCCGTGCTCGCGAAAGTCTATGGCTGCCTCGACGGCTGACCGGTGGGCATCGACACGCGAGTGGTTCGTTTCGCCCGTCGATCGCGCAACGACGCCATGCATACCCGGATAACGCACTTTGATCGGCATGAATCGTCGTGATGCTGCCGTGATCTACCGCTGAACGCCGGCCATCCGTCGTCATCGACCGTATGTCATGCGAAAAAGAGAATGAGCGGTCGCGTGATATAGTTCACGCTCATAAATCGCTCCAGCCGGGTGAATTCGGAGATCTCAATGAGATTCCGTCGTCACTCTGCAACGAACATGTCGTTAGTCACTGCCGTCTGCGCAATCGCCTTGAGCGGTTGCGGGTCTGGAGGCGATAGTCAGGATCAAGCCGACGCCAGTGCGCAGGCCCTGAATGCCGACCAGGCATACGAATCCACTTCCGAAGTCGCTCCGGCCGGCGCCTATGCAGGCGCGCCGCAGAATCCCGCCGACGATGCTGTCCTGGGATATATCGACACCGATCCCGACACAGTTGATGACCATTCATCAGATGTCGACGCCGCGAGCGAAGCCGCCGGCACCATCGACATCGCGGCGGCCAAGAAACG
>JBGSTN010000813.1:0-3560 GCA_041736455.1 Burkholderiaceae bacterium
TCGGCGGCGGGGCCGAGCCACCCTCGGTCGACGGGCGCGAGCCGATGGCAGCGCAGCCCCGCACACTGGTCTTCCTGGCCGTATTGCTGGGCGAATGCGTGCGCGGTTGGGGCGACCCTTTCGGTGATTCGTACGAGCGTCTTGCGGCCCGCGGCTTTCGAGTACTGGTGCCGCCGCTCGAAGGACGTTCGTCGAGCGCGCGCAACGCCGTCGTGCTCGACGAGTTCCTGCGCGAACGGATCGGTCCCGCGGAAGACCTGATCGTCATCGCGCATTCCAAGGGAGCGGTGGATTTTCTCGAAGCGACCGCGCTGTTCGAAGGCGCGGCGTGGCTTGCCAGGGTGCGTGCTTTCGTCAGCGTGGCAGGCGCGATCGGCGGCTCTCCGCTTGCAGATCGCTTCCAGCGCCTCTACACCCGTTTCTTCGCCCGCCTGCCGTTGCCCGATTGCCCGGCAGGCGACGGAGGCGGATTGCGAAGCCTGACAAGGCGCGAGCGCACGACGTGGTTGCAGAGTCACCAGCTGCCGGTGACGATCGCCGCGTTCACGCTGGGCGCCGTGCCCGTCAGCCAGCCGATGAACCAGACGCTGGCCGCATTTGCCGAGCGTCTCGATCGAATCGATCCCCGACACGACGGACAGTTGCTGCTGTCGGATACCTTCTTGCCGCACTCGGTCTTTCTCGGCGTGGCCGACGCCGATCATTGGTCGGTCGCGCTGCCGTTCAACCGGAGTGACAAGGCGTTGGCAGCGGCGCTGGCTGATCAGAACGCCTATCCGCGCGAGGTCCTGATCGAGGCGATACTCGCGATGGTCGAGGAATCGCTGGCCGAATCCCCGCCGGCCATCGAATCGACTCGCTAGAGTTTCGGCAGCCGCATCAGTTTACGCTGCTCCTGTTCGAACTCGCTGCCGCCACCGCAGAATTCGTTGGTCAGTACGGGTCTCGGCCGCAACGTCGGGTCCGAGATGAGATCGGCTAGCAGTGTCAGGCATTGGCGCATCTCGGGCATCGCGTCAGGGCCGAACATCTCCTGAACTCCGCGCTTGATCGCATCGCCCTGGGCGTCGGACAGCATGAAGCTGGTCGGAATCTCGTTCAACGCGTCGCGCAGGCTCTGGTCCTTGACCGAATCGAATCCGACATGAAGGAAATAGAGTTTCTCGTTGAGTCTGTCCTCGATCGCGTCGCGCCTGGCCGGCTTGTCGGCGAAACATGCGGAGTCGGGCAGATTGTCGCGATAGCAGCTTGCACGCCTGGTGTGCCGGGTCAGCGAGCGACTGAAATATTCCTTGATCAGCCGCTCGCGATTGGCTTCCAGCAGCGAGTCGGTCGCATCGAGGAAATTGCTGTCGATCACGTAGCTGAACGGGGGGCGCGGATTGTGGGCGCTGCTCGGCGCACCCAGCGATCGACGATAGGCGTCGACCAGCACAACGACGATACGCTCGTACCTGTCCAGCGCCGCGGCATCGTCCTGCAGCAACACACGGGTCAGGCTCAGCAGGCCGAGGTTGTCGGAATTGCCGCCATCGAACAGATGCAGATAGCGCTTGCCAGCGGCACCGGAGGCATGTTCCGCGACGTTGCCGATCGGGTTCGGCGGAACGTTTTCGGTGAAGTCCCTGAGCGTCATGAAATTGAACGCACCGGGGAATGTCGCCGATGCCATCACGGCACGCGAGAGATCGTAGTCGTTGATGTTCGACGCAACCTTGCGCCGGAAGTCCTCGTCCGTGAACGTGAACACCGTGCCGAAGACCTTGGCGTCCTCTCCCTTGTGGGCGTCGTAACTGCCGCTGCCGATCGTGGCATTGATCACGAGGTTAGGGCGTGCCGGATTGAGTTCGCCCAGTGTCATGTCGATGCCCGCAGGCAGCGTGTCATACAGATTGTCGGCGAGCGTCTGCGCCATGATGTCGGTGCGATCGAAAGCGGTGAACCAGAATTTCGCGATGTTGGTCGGCCAGAACCAGTTGGCGAACCAGCGTGACTGATAGTTCTTGCGGAACAGCCTGTCCACCTGTTCCGGGCTCCATCTGCGGAATGACGTGCGATTCGGCGGCGGGCGTGATTCGTCGTGACTGGCCGCGTAGTAGGCGGCGGCGAGCGAGCCTCCCGAAACGGAGGAGATCAGATCGACCTCGCCAAGGACGTCGACCGTCCGGCCGTTGGAACCGCTGACGTGGCTCAACGCAAGCATCGTCTGCGCCGAGAGGTAGGCGGCCCTCGACCCGCCGCCGGAGAGCGCCAGCAGTACCAGCACGCGATCCTGCCGCTTGGTCTCGCGCGGCTGAATCGAGAAGGAGGCCTTCGTGGGGCCGGTACCCGGCTTGCTCCGGAGATCGCTGTTCGTGTAGGCGAAGCTCGCGCACCCACCGACCAGCAACGCGCTCATGACGACGACGAATCCGCAGGCAATGACCCGAGACCTCGATCGCACGGCGTGACGGCATGATCCGCCGGCCTGAGATGAACACCAGGCGCGCTTCGATGGGCAGGCGCGGGTCAGTTGCATACGATCACGGCCGGTTGTCGCAGAGTTAGCCGGGACAAGTGTAGTGGCGCCGCAGGCGTATCGCCTAGTGGCGAGGGAACGCCTCTTTTGGGGATGAGCGATGGTGCGTGCTGCCGTCCGGCCTGCGTATCCTGCCGCCGCGCCGCGGCGGGCTGCATCTGGCGCGGCCGATGCCTAAGCTCGCCCGATGAGGATCATGGACACCTTGTTTTCCGATGAACGACCAGGCTCGCTGGGCGCAATCCTGCGTGGGCCGGTCGGACGTCTGCTCGCCGGTTCGTTGTTGATGATCACGCTCTTCTACGTGCCCGGCGTCGCTCGCAACCTCATCGATACGCGTCTCGATCGCGTCGCCGGTCTGAAACCCGCGGACGGGTTCGAATTCGTCGAGGGGTGTCATCGAGCCGGTTGCAGGTTCGCGACGATCCGGCCGACGCCCTCGACACCGGTTTCCGTGCCGGCGCGCTGGCTCGCTCCCGAACCGCAGGTGCTCGCGTGGCCAGAGCAGATTCCTTTCGGCACCTCGTCCCAGGCGGACAGCATTCAGTCGTGGCTCGCGATGGCCGAGGATCGGACCGACGGTCGAACGGTTGACTCGAGTTGGCAGCTTCGCGTCGACAGCAACGAGGGCGGCTATCACGCGGTGGTCGTTCCGACGCCCGATCATGGTTACATGGCAGCGCTGGATTTCGAGCAACCGGGGCGCTCGACCTTGAAGCTGGAGGCACTCAGGGCCGATGCCAGCAAAGGTGCTCGGGCCCGGCTCGCGGGTGCAAGCAGGAATAGTCGCAATCGATACGGCAAGCCGGTCACGGAGAGCCCGGACGAGGCAGCCGGCGTGCCGCCATCGCAACTCGATCCGGCAACCGGACCGGCCCGGACCATCCACTTCCAACCCGTGCCCCAGCGACTCTCGTTCGCCATCGATGACCTGGCCGGTGCGGATCCGGCGGCGACGCCGAGCGTGATGGTCGGCGACCCGACCACCATCCGATTCGAATCGGCTGCCGCAACGCCCCAGCCGTTCGACGTCGAAGGTCGC
>JBGSTN010000819.1:0-4199 GCA_041736455.1 Burkholderiaceae bacterium
CCACGACCGTGTCTTCGCGCTGGCAGAGATCCACCAGCAGGCGCGCCTCGCGGTCGCGAAAACCGGCCTCCCCCTCGATCTCGAAGATCGTCGCGATCGACACCCCGGAGCGGTCCTCGAGTTCGCGATCGGCGTCCACGAAGGTCAGGCCCAGACGGGTGGCAAGCCGCTTGCCAAGGGTCGATTTGCCCGAGCCGGGCATGCCGATCAATACGATGGGAGGAGCCACGTGAAGTCGATGACGGAATCGCTGGACAGGCACCGATCATAGTGGATCGCCGGACGACGTCCACACGCCGGCGTGCCGCCGCGCCGGACGGGCAATGAGGAAGGGCCGGATCGCTCCGGCCCTTCCTCGTCAACTTCCCTGTTCGGCTCGCCTTAGCCCTGCCAGGTCAGTCGGGACTGGCGCAGGACGCATCGCGACCGAACGGTCCGTTCGGGAGGTTGATGCCGGGCGGCGCAATCGCCGGGTCGGACAGGTCCTTGGCCAGACTGGGCAACCAGAACGAGTGTTCCGCACTGGACTCAGTCCCGTCGACGGTGGTGATCGTGACGATCAGGCGCGCCTCCACCCATCCGCCGAGATCCTTCGTGTAGATGATCTCGACCTCTGCCAGACCATTCTCATCGGTACGCGAATTCGGCGAACGCACGACCGCGACCGCCACGGCGCCCGGATCAAGCTGACCGTCGCCATCCGTGTCCTCGCCCTGGTCGAGCAGGCGATTGCGATTGGCGTCTTCCGAGGGGCAATGCGGTTCGACCGTCGAGTAGTCGCGAGACCACTTGTTGTCGATGACCACCCAGACCCCCTTGCGAAACCGCAGCGTCTCGAGGGCAACGACGACCTTGGCATTGGCGACCGGATTCTGGCTGGAATCGGCCACGACGGCAGTCCACGGCATCATGTAGCGGGTGCTCGTGGGCTCTTCCAGTTTGTTTCCGGTGCCGACCCGCACCGACAGTTCGATCTCCGAGACGGTCAGTTTGGTGGTCGACGCCGGCACGGTGGTGCCGGCCACCATCGCCTGGATCTCGGTGGCCTCCAGCCCCGTCGCATTGGAGCCCGCGATGAACGAGGCCGTGGCGACGCCGAAAGAGTCGGTCAGCGCGAAGCTGGGCTCGATGCGGCCGCCGCTGGGGTCGGTGATCGCACTGAAGTTGACCCGCACCCCCTTGACCGGATTGTCGTTCGCATCCCGGACCTTGGCGATGAGCTGACTCGACTTCGTGCCGTCGGGATCGACGTTGGCACCGATCACCGGCGGACTGGCCTGCAACTGGATGCTGGCAGGTGTTCGTGACACGAACTCGACCTGGCGGTTCACGACCGTTGCCGAATTCGCGTCGATGTTCGCGGTGGCCGTGATGGTGGTCAGGCCCGAACTCGTCGACTGGATGGTGACCCGTGCCACACCTTGGGCGTCCGTCGTCGCGGCATCCGGCGTTGCGCTGCCGGGCGTCGTGAACTGGCCGCGCGTCGACGAGAACTGAATGGTCTGGCCCGCCTGGATCACGCCGTCCTGGACGAGCTTCACGGCGACTTCGTACGGTGTGCTGACGATCAGTTCGGGCGTGCCCGTCAATGGAAGCGGTGATTCGAAGGTCAGCTGCTTGGACGATACCGACACGGCGAACGACGACTGGGCGCCCTGGGCACTGGCAACGAGCGTGTCGACGCCGGATTTCGATCCCGTGACGGTGAATTTCGCCTGCCCCTGCGCATCGGTCCTGATCGGCTGGCCATCGGAGCCGGTCGGGATCGTGACGGTATTGCCCGCCGTGGACGTCACGGTGAACGGGGCATTGGCCAGCGGACCGCCACTGGAATCGCGCAGCGACAACGAGAACTCCGTCGGCGAATTGAACACGATGGTGTTCGAGCCGCTGATCTGCAGCACCGTCCCGGCGACTCGGATCTCGACTTCGCCCTGATACTTGCCCGACTTGGCGACGACGGTCACGTCGCGCAACGACCGATCGGCGATCGACAGTGTCGCGGTCGCCTGCCCCGCTTCGTCGGTCACCGTGTCGTTCACTTTCAGCACCACGCCGTTGTCCGTGGTGGAGAACGAGACCGGCTTTTCGCTGAGTGCCACGTTCGACGTGCTCTTGACGATCGCCGTCAACGTGGCCGTCTTCTTGCCGTCGGACCCCAGCATCGGGTCGCTGGTCAACAGGCTGACCGACGCCGCAGGCGCGGTTCCGGACGTGTCGATCACCTCGCCTTCGGTCAGCGTCTGATCGGTCGCGGCGACTCCGCCTCTCGCGCCGGAATCACCGCAGGCCGACAAGGTTGCGGCGACCATCAATGTTGCGACCAGTGCGCCGAGTTGGTGCCAAGCGCCGCGTTTCTCAAGCTTCGTTGTCATGATTGCCTTCTTCGAATATGTTCACGGGCTTAGGGATCAACGCGACACGGAGGTGTCGGTCACGACGCGCGGCGTCAGGAATACCATCAACTCGGTGCGATCGTTGGTCTTGGTGTTGCTGCGGAACAGGTAGCCCAGAACCGGAATGTCGCCCAGCAACGGCACCTTGGTCGTGCGATTGCGTTCGAACTGTTCGTAGATGCCGCCGATGACGACCGTGCCGCCGTTCTCGACCAGCACCTGGGTCTGAACCCGACGCGTATCGATCGCAAAGCCCGCGGTGGTCAACTGGCCGACCGCATCACGGTTGACTTCCACCGCCAGGATCACATTGCCTTCGGGCGTGATCTGCGGCGTGACTTCCAGACGCAGGTTGGCCTTGCGGAAAGCCACCGAGGTCGCTCCGCTCGACGTCGCCTGCTGATAAGGCAATTCCGTACCTTGCTCGATCACGGCCTTGCTCTGGTCGGCCGTCAACACGCGCGGGCTCGACACCACCTTGCCGCGCTGGTCGGCTTCCAGCGCCGAAAGTTCGAGATTGAGGAACCGGGTGAGGCTGGAACCGAACAGGCTGACGGCGAACTGTGCCGGCGACGCACCGGAGATGCCGGCCGCCGGCAGGTTGACGAAGTTGGTGTTGTCCAGCGCCGTCAGACGACCGAGTCCCTGAGCATTGATGCCACTGATGTCCGACCCGTTCTGCGACGAGAGATCGGCGGCACCGGTCAGGCTGCCGCTGACCGTTGAATAACCCGTGCCGATATCCCTGCCCGCACCGTAGGTCGGGACATTGATCTCGCGCGTGCCGCCGGCACCATCGGGTACCGTCTGCGTGTTGTAGACCGTCGAGCGGATGTCGTTGTAGCCCAGCTTGACGCCGAGATTGCGCGAGAATCGATCGTCGGCCTCGACCACGCGTGCCTCGATCAGGACCTGGCGTACCGGAATGTCGATCTGCGCGATCATCTTGCGCACGGCCTCGAGCCGGTCGACCGTATCCTGCACGAAGACCTTGTTCGTCCGGGTGTCGACCACGACACTGCCGCGTTTGGACAGCACGCTCTGCTTCTCGTTGGCGAGCAGCGCCTGCAGTTCGTCGGCCTTCTGGTAGTTGAGCTGGAAGGTTTCGGAACGTACCGGCTCGATCTCGGAGATCTGGGCGCGGGACTCGAGATCGGCTTTCTCCTTGGCGGCCAGTTCTTCGGCAGGCGCCACGAGCAGCACGTTGCCGTTCTTGCGCATGTCCAGTCCCTTGGACTGCATGATGATGTCGAGCGCCTGGTCCCAGGGCACGTCTTTCAGCCGCAGGGTCAGGTTGCCCGCGACCGAATCGCTGGTCACGATATTAAGATTGGTGAAGTCGGCGATCACCTGAAGCAGTGCCCGTACGTCGACGTTCTGGAAGTTCAGCGACAGGCGATCACCCAGGTAGCCTTTCTGCGTGCCCTGGGCGAGCTTTGTCGGATCTTCATGGATCGGCTTGACTTCGACCACGAACTGGGTGTCGCTCTGATAGGCGTTGTGTTCCCACAAGCCGTTCGGTTCGATCACGAGCTGGGCGTTCTCGCCCTGCTGAGTCGCACGCACCGAACGAACCGGGGTGCCGAAATCGGCCACGTCGAGCAGGCGTCGCAGGTTCTCCGGCAACACGGTGCCCTGGAACTCGACGATGAGTTTCTTGCCCTGCTGGCGAATGTTCACGCCGATGCCGCCGTCCGACATGTCGACGACGACACGGCCTTCGCCGCCCTTGCCGCGCCGGAAATCGATATCGCGCAGCGCATGGCCCTGCGCCGCGACCGCCGCGGGGGCGAACGTGTAGCT
>JBGSTN010000827.1:0-1613 GCA_041736455.1 Burkholderiaceae bacterium
CGGCATCGCGGTCGCGGCGCTGTGGGCCTTGGCGAGCCGGTTCGTGCCCGATGCGTTCTGGAACCACGAGGCGATGAAGCCGCTGCTGCTGCTCACCAGTGTGCTGGTGGCGCTGCGCACCGTCGAAAGCGCCTATGTGAATCTCCTGAAGGCCGACGAGCGCAGCGCTGCGCTCGGTGTGTTCATGGTGGTGCGGCGCTATGTCGAGCTCGCCGCGGTGCTGTTCACCTTGTTCACCGTTTCACGCAGTCTGTGGGGTTTCTTCGGGGCTACAATTCTCGTCGAGGCAGGAGGGCTCGCCGTGCTCGTCGTCTGGTATGCACGAGGGCAACGTCTGCGGCCGGCCATGTTTTCCGTCGCGCTGTGGCGTGAAATGCTCGTGTATTCGGTGCCGATGATCGGTTTCGAACTCGCGTCGGTGGTGTTGTCGCTCGGCGATCGGTACGTGATCCAGGCATTTCTAGGGGCGGGCGAACTCGGTGTGTATTCAGCGGCGTACAACCTCAGCGATTACATCCGGATCGTGCTGATCGCGTCGGTGGCCAGCGCTGTCATGCCGGTCTATCTGCGTCTGCATGCACGCGAAGGCGCTGCAGCGACGCGCGAATTCCTGTCGCGCGTGCTGTATTTCTATCTGATGGCGACCGCCGCCGTGGTGCTCGGCCTGGCGGTCGTGGGCGAGTCGGTGGTGGCTCTGGTCGCGTCGCCGAAATATCAGTCGGGTGCCGCGATCATTCCCTGGGTGGTGGCGGGCATGGCCTGCGAAGGCCTGCTGCCGGTGCTGGGGGCAGCGCTTTACATCCAGAAGCGGTCGACCGTGATTCTTTACATCGTGGCCACCGCAGCGGTGGTGAATATCGTTGCCAACCTGTGGCTGGTGCCCGCGTACGGCATCCTCGGCGCTGCCTGGGCGACCACGTTCAGCTATGCATTGATGCTGACGCTGGCGATGCGGGTCGGCACCGGCGATGTGATGCCCGATATACCCTGGCGCGCGATGCTGCGCTTCGTGGCTGCTGCGGCGCTGATGGCGTGGCTGGTCGCCCAGGTTCATCTGGCCTCGCAGTTGCTCGAACTCTTGGCGCGATTATCGCTTGGGCTTGCGGCATACGCGGTGCTGATGGTCTTGCTGGACCGGAACGCGCGGGCTATGGTGCCCGCGGTATGGCGTCGCTTGAGGGCAAAAGAGTCATGGAACCGGTAATCCCCGTCCTGATGTATCACGCGGTCGACGATGCGCACGTGCCAGGCGCCGATCCCCACTACTGCGTGACGCGGCCGCGTTTCGCACAGCATCTGCGGGTGTTCAACCGCTGTGGTCGCCCCGGTGCAAGCGTGCGCGATCTGCTGTCGGGCGCCGCCGCAACGAACGCGGTCGGTATCACTTTCGACGACGGTCACCTGTCGAATCTTCATGCAGCCGAAACGTTGGCGGCGGTCGGCATGTCGGCGGATTTCTTCATCAATCCGTCGGTGGTCGGTACGGCCTGCTTCCTCGGATGGGATGCTCTGCGCGACATGCAGCAGATGGGCATGTCGATACAGTCGCATGGCATGACCCATCGCTACCTGAACGATCTGCCGCTGGCGGAAGTGCGCGCCGAGCTGGCCGC
>JBGSTN010000893.1:0-1606 GCA_041736455.1 Burkholderiaceae bacterium
CTGCGCGCCGGACCGCGCGTGTCCTGCGCACCAAACCATGCGCGACTTGCGCGTCGACCTGGCGCGGTACACTTGCCGCTCCGATGCATTCGCCGGCACATCCCATGGCATTGCTCTTTCTGGCCCGGCATGCTCAGGCCTCCTTCGGCGCAGCCGACTACGACATCCTCTCCGGGCTTGGCGAACGCCAGGCTCGTTGGCTGGGCGAGTATTTCCTCGAGCGTGGTCTCGAATTCGATCGTGTGATCACGGGAACCTTGCGCCGGCAGCGGGACACGGCCCGGCATGTGTTGTCCGCCATGCAGTCGAGCCCCACGACGGCTATCGTCGAAGACGCGGGCCTGAACGAATATCTCGCTGCAGAGATCGTGCGCGCGCACCTCGGGGACCTCGATCCTGCCGAATTGCAGCGCCAGGACTACCGCGAGTACTGGCGCATGTTCAGGATCGCCATGACCGCGTGGACAGACGGATCGCTGATCGGCGCGCCGGAATCGTGGCAGGCGTTCGGCGAACGCGTCAATGCCGCGATGGCGGCCGCGATAGCCGATGCCGGACGCGATGACAAGATCCTGGTCGTGAGTTCCGGCGGCGCGATCTGCCGGGCGATTGCCGATCTCTTGCAGGCTCCGGCGACGACCGCCATCGAGCTCAATCTGCAATTCCGGAACACCGGTTTCTGCGAACTGCTGGTCAGCCGGAATGGCATGCGGATCATCAGCACCAACAGTATTCCCCACCTCGACCGGTCGGACCGACGCGAATTCATCACGGCGGCATGAGGGGCCTGATCGCCCTGATGGCGTCGACGTTCGTTGCCGTGATCGGGCAGTTCATGGTGTCGCCCTGGTTGGTGTTCCGGCTCGACGCGCTCGGTACTCCTGTCACCACGATCGGCTGGTTCTCGGCGGCCAGCTGGATCGGACTGCTGGTCAGTACGCCGTTCACGGCCGGCATCGTCCGTCGGATCGGGCAACGCAATGCGCTGATCTTTTCTCTTGCCGTCGCCCTGACTGCCCTCGCCACCATCACGACGACCGATTTCGTGCCGCTGTGGGCGTTGATGACGTTTCTCGCCGGCATCGCGATGTCGGTACGATGGGTGGTCACCGAGGCGGTGATTGCCGAACTGGCGCCGGTCCACCGACGGGGGCGAATCGTCGGCCTTTATCAGACTCTGCTGGGGGCCGCATTCATCCTGGCACCCACGCTGATCGCGTGGCTCGGACCGGCCAATCCGCACGTGCCGGTCGTGGCCATGTCGTGTCTTGCCACCGGACTCGCGTTGTCGCTGATGGTCCCGCACCTGGCGAATGCCCATCGGGCGGGAGATGTCAGGGGATGGCGCGGGCTCTGGCTTGCGGCGATGGCCAACCCGTCTCTGCTGGTGGCAGGATTCCTGGGCGGCTTCTTCGAACTCGGCGTGGCGGCCTTGCTGCCCGTGTACGGGATGGCCATCGGATTCACGAGTGCGGTTGCGGCGATGCTCATTGCCACCAGCGGTATCGGCAGCGCGTTGATGATGCTGCCGACGGGCGAAGCAGCCGACCGGCTCACGCCTCGTCGCGTCAGCCTCGGCTGCGCGACGGTCAACCTGCTGGCCTGT
>JBGSTN010000909.1:0-2745 GCA_041736455.1 Burkholderiaceae bacterium
CGTCGCCGACGATGGCGCGCCCGAACTCGAAAACCAGTTCGATCTCCCGGGCGCCGGCTCCCAGCCGCTCGTTCAACCGCCGGTCGATCTGGACCATCAGATCGGCGCGCGCCGGTGGCGATTCATCGTCGCCATAAGCGATGCCCAGTCCGCCACCCAGGTCGATGTGGCTGAGCACGATGCCCGCCGCGCGCAGTTCGAGGAACAGATCGAGGATACGATCGAGTGCGGCCAGGAACGGCGCCAGTTCGGTGATCTGCGAGCCGATGTGGCAATCGATCCCGACCAGTCGCAACCCGGGCATGCGGCTGGCCTGCTGGTAGACAGCGACGGCACGATCGTGGGCGATACCGAACTTGTTCTCGCGCAGCCCGGTGGAGATGTAGGGATGCGTGCCTGCGTCGACATCGGGATTGACGCGCAGCGATACGCTGGCCTGTGTGCCCAGTTCGCGCGCCACTGCGTCGAGACGTACCAGCTCGGCATCGGACTCGACATTGAAGCAGCGGACCCCGACCTCGAGCGCTTCGCGCAAACCGGCTTCACTCTTGCCGACGCCGCTGAAAACGATCCTGTCCGGTGAGCCACCGGCCAGCAGCACGCGGCGCAACTCCCCTTCCGAGACGATATCGAAGCCAGCGCCTTCACGCGCCAGACACTCGATGACGGCCAGGTTCGAATTGGCCTTCAGCGCATAGCAGACAAGCAACGCGCGACCCGGCAGCGCATCGGCAAATTCATGCCACGCCGACACGATCGCGCGGCGTGAATAGACCCAGGTCGGCGTGCCGAAACGGGCGGCGACATCGGCGAGCGCGACATCGTCGCAATACAGATGGCCGTCGCGATAGTGGAAAGGGGACATGTCGAACTCGGGGTACGCGTCAGCGCTCGGTGGGGTCGCGCTTCGGAATCACCGGATCCAGCGACTTGCCCTTGTCGCGGTTCTCGGTTCCCGGAGACGGCAGGTAGAGCGGGCCCCGCTGACCGCATGCCCCCGACAGCAGGGACACTGCAACCGTCACCATTACAATGGCCGTTTTGCTGCCGATGCGATTCTTCATGGAGCGAGCTTAGCATGAGCGAACATCAGTTCATTACCGAGTGTGAGCGTCTGCTGGACACCATCGAGGAAGCACTGGATGCGAGTGAACTCGACATCGATCTGCAGCGCACCGGGCACGTGCTGGAAATCGAGTTCGCCAACAAGACCAGGATCGTCATCAACGGCCAGGTGCCGATGCAGGAGATCTGGCTCGCGGCACCATCGGGGGCGCATCACTTCCGCAAGTCGGCATCGAACTGGATCGATACCCGCAGCGGCGACGAACTCTCTGCGGTGCTGTCGCGCTGCGCCAGTCGTCAAAGCGGCGAAGAGGTCATCGTCGCGATCACCGACGACTAGCCTCGGTGCGCTAGAACACCTGGTTCCTGAGCCGCTCGGCGCTGCGTCGGCCCTCGGTGCCCGTCGCTATTCCGCCCTCGGCCATGCCGAGGCTGCGAATGCCGACGTCCGGGGTCGTCTCGCTCAGATAGAGTTCATCGGCCACCTGCACGACGCCCGGCGGCGGCGACATCTGCATCACCGGCACTCCGTCGAGCGCGGTCTGCATGTATTCGATCCAGATCGGTAGCGCAACGCCGCCGCCGGTTTCACGATCGCCGAGCTTGTGCGGCTGGTCGAAACCCACCCAGGCGCCAGCGGCTATCGTCGGCTGGTAGCCGACGAACCAAGCATCGTAAGAATCGTTGGTCGTGCCGGTCTTGCCGCCGATGTCGGGCCGGTTGAGCGATTTGGCCCGGGTCGCCGTCCCGCGGCGCACGACGTCGCGCAGCATCGAGTCCATGATGTAGGCGTTGCGTGCGTCGATCGACCGGTTCGCCTCGTCGCCGGACAGTCGCGGCTTCGCCCGTGCAACGACATTGCCTTCGGAGTCGGTCACCTGGGAGATCAGATAGGGGTCGACGCGGAATCCGCCGTTGGCGAACGTGGATATCCCGCTCACCATCTGCAGCGGCGTCACGACACCCGAGCCCAGACCGAGCGTGAGTACCGGGGGTTGCTGCGCCGGGTCGAAACCGAACCTGGCGACGTAGTCGCGCGCATAGCGCGCGCCGATCTTCTGCATGATCCGTATCGAGACCAGGTTCTTCGATCGTGCCATGGCCGTGCGCATCGTCATGGGGCCGTCGAAACGACCGTCGAAGTTCTTGGGTTCCCAGATCTGCGGCCCCAATGCCGGATCCTCGTCGAGGATCGAGATCGGCGCGTCGTTGATGACGGTCGACGTCATGAAGCCGCGGTCCAGCGCAGCGGAATAGATGAAGGGCTTGAAGCTCGAGCCGGGCTGTCGCCAGGCCTGCGTGACACGATTGAATTTGTTCCGGGCGAAATCGAAGCCGCCGACCATCGCTCGTATCGAACCATCGTGGGTGTTCAGGGCAACGAACGCGGCCTGGACCTGGGGCAACTGTGCGATCGTCCAGCCGTCGGACCGTTCGACGATGCGCACCAGCGAGCCGCGCTTCAATCGATTGGCATCGTCGGTCTTGCCACTGATGGCCTTCTCGACGAGCTTGAGTCCTTTCATGCCGATCTCGACCGGCTGGCCACCCCGGCTTACGGTGACGGAAGCCTTGCCCACGGCCACCACGACAGCGGCGAACAGCCCGTCGCGGTCACCCGCCTCGGCGACGGCGTCGGCGATCGCATCATCGGCTGCCGCCGTGTCCTTCGGCAGGTCG